>CAIRDL010000287.1 GCA_903877345.1 uncultured Oscillochloris sp.
GCCGAAATTGTGATTGATTTTTACGATCTGCTGAAGAGCCGCACCCAAGGGTATGCCACACTTGATTATGCGCTCGCTGGCTACCAAGCAGCCGATCTGGTCAAACTGGATGTGCTGGTCAACCAAAGCTCCGTTGACGCGCTTTCGCTGATCGCGCACCGCGACTTTGCCTATCAGCGCGGGCGCGACTTGGTGGAGCGCTTGCGGAAACTCATTCCGCGCCAGATGTTTGAGGTGCCGATTCAGGCTGCGATTGGCAGCAAGGTGATTGCCCGCGAAACGGTACGCGCCATGCGGAAGGACGTCCTCGCCAAATGCTACGGCGGCGACATCTCGCGCAAGCGTAAGCTCCTCGACAAGCAAAAAGAGGGCAAGCGCCGCATGAAGATGGTCGGCAACGTGGAGATTCCCCAAGAGGCGTTTATGGCGATTCTTTCGTTGGGCGAAACGAGTAACGACGACTGATAGCCGATAACCGATAGCCGTCAGCCATTAGCCGCATTCAGGAGTTTTTTCGTCATGAAGCGCTTCTTTCCGCTGCTGATCGTCGTCCTGTTCTTCACCGCCTGCGCGAGTACCGAGAACGGTCAGGCGCTGTTGGGTGCCCCCGACAGCCCGGTGATCTTCAGTCTCGATGGCGAGCGCGTGACCGCCGCTGATTTTGCCACCCGGCTTGAGCGTGACATCGGGGCGAACATCGCCAACCTCATCGCGCAGGGCAGTTCCCCCGCCGAGATTGAGCAAATGGCGGCGCAGGATAACATTCGCGGCCAGATTTTCGACCAGATGATCCAGGACGCCCTGCTCACCCGCTATGCCCGCCAACACGGCATTGGCGCTGACCCTACGGCTGTGGACAGCGCAATCTTGACGACGATGGCCCCAGCGCAGGACAGCCCGTTTGTGATTACGGCGGCCAATCGGGTACGCGCCGCCCGTAGCCAACAGGCCATTGAGGTTATCGTCCGTACTATACGCACCAACATGGCGCACGTGCGCCACATTTTGGTCGCCGACGAGGCCACGGCCACGCAGGTGCTGGCGGAACTGTCGGCGGGCGGTGACTTCGCCACGCTTGCCCGCACCCGTTCCCTCGACCCCATTGCGGCGGCGAAGGGTGGCGATTTGGGGTGGCTGCCGCAGGGTAGTGCCTTTGGCCCCGAGTTCGACAAGGTTGTATTTGAGGCTCCGCTCAACACGCCCACGCAAGTCAGCGGGGCGAACGGGGTGCATGTGGTGGTGGTGCTTGAGCGCCAAGACGACCGGGCGTTCGAGAATATCGAGCAACTCCGCAATAGCCCCAATGCCCAACAGTTCTACCAGCAGAGTTTCGTCCCCTGGTATGCCAAGTTGCGCGCCCAGGCTGAGCAGAGCCGTGAGCTTCAGGTTGCGCCCAATTTCGACCCGAATACGGTGCCGCTGCCCTTCCCGCCGGGGACGTGAGGCAGGGTTGGGGCTTAGAGTGCTATACTTGCGCCGCTGCTAAGCATTGGAAAAGCATGGTCACGTGGAGATCACATGAGTTCGCAACCCTTTTTATCCTGGCGACAACCGGGCTATGACCTTTTGAGCGGGCGAGGGATCGAGATCGGCGCGTTTGAGCATCCGGCTCGCCTCCCTGCCAGTTGCCGCGTCGCTTATTGCGATGCGATCACACCCGAGGAAGCACAGAAGTTGTTTCCAGAGATTTCCACCGCCAGCTTTAAAAAAATTGACCACCTCGTCAACCTGAACACGGGAAGGCTCCATCCCTTCCGCAACGCAAGCCTCGACTTTGTGATCTTCAACCATGTGATTGAACATCTGGTGAACCCGATCCGTGCGCTCAAGGAGGTGCTGCGCGTGCTGCGCCCAGGCGGTATGCTGGTGGTTGGTGCGCCTGACCGCGACTACACCTTTGATCGCCATCGCCCGCTGACCGCCTTTGCCCATCTCTACAACGATTATGTGAACAACGTCACCAGTGCGAGTCCGGAAGAGTATCTCGATATTGCGCGCTATATCTTCCCAGAATATATGACCCTACCGCTGGACGACCTGCGCGCTCACTTGTTGAATTGGCAGAGTCGGCGTGAACATCTGCATGTCTGGACATCTGTCAGCTTCCGCGACTTTCTGGATTCCAGCTTCGACCTCTTTGGTGAACGGCCTCAACTGGTCTACGAGGCAGGTGGCACACAGACCGCCTTCGAGTACTTTGGGGTCTGGCGACGCGACCACCCACGTGGGGTGCGGGGCGTCTTCTCACGCCTGCGGCATCGCTCCCGTCCCTAAACTCGACCACGCCGTCTGCGCCCAACCCAGCGGAGGAGCCGCATCACGCGACCAGCCTCAAGGCGCCGCACCAGATTCTCCAGATAGGCGATGTGGGCGTTCTTCTCCGCAATCACGGCATCAAGTTTGGCCTCGCGGCTCGGCTGCATTGGGGCTACCGCCGCCGTCAGATGCACTCGGTCGGGGGCGTAACGCGGGTTGGAACAGAAGGCAACGAGCGGCGCAAGGGCGCGTTCCCAGGTGAAATCAGCCTGCACAGCGGCAAAGGCGGCGGCGTAGCGGTCACGGGGGCACGGCTCACTCGTTAGCGCGAGCAGCGCTTGGGCAAAACTGGCCGCGTCGCCAATCGGCACCGCGTAGCCCAACCCGTGCTGCGCCACCGTGTCGGCCAGCGTATCGCCCGTCGCAACCACCATCGGCATCCCCGCCCAGATGCAGTCCAACAGGCGCGTGCGGAAGGCGAAACGGGTCTCAATGTGGGCCAGGTGGGCGCTTACGCCGATGTCGGCTTCGAGCAGATAGCTTGACCGTTCGGCGTAGGGTACCCAACGGTCGTTAAAGAAGACGGTCTGGCCATACACCCCCAAGCGCTGCGCCAGTGCCACGGCCCGCGCATGCATCGCCATCTCAGGCACATCAGCCGGGTTCGGGTGGCGATAGCCCAGGAAGAAGAGCTTCAGCTTGGGCCGTTGCGCCCGCACGAGGCTCATCGCCATGATCACCGTCAGCGGGTCGAGCCAGTCCCAAATCCCGCCACCCCAGAGAAGGACGGTGTCGTCCGTAGCGATTCCCGGCACCACGCCTTTTAACACCTGCTGCGTATGCACCGGCGGTGTCGCCGCGCTGCCAAAAGGCACCACGCTGATTAGCGAGCGGAAGGTCGGATCGTCGCGGTAGCCATCGGGGACAATGCGCCCCAAACTGGTCAGCATGCCGAGCCAGAAATCGCGCTGGCGCTCGCTGGCACAGAGGAAGAAGTCGCCCACCTGGAGTTGTTGCACCAGTGACGAGAGGTTGTCGCTTGCCAAACTCCGCCCGTGTTCGGCGGTCTCTTGGGCGAAGAGTTCGAGTCCTTCCAGATAATAGGGGTCGTACAGATCAACCACCAGAATCTTTTTCAACCCAGCGAGCACGGGGTAGCGGCGCAGCGTGTAGCCTTGGAAGATCACAATCTCGGCCTGCGTGGCGAGTTGTCCGACGAGGGCCGCGTCCTCTCGCGCAAAGGCGATGGTTTGGACATCCGGCAAGGTGAGGTCGGCCCGCTCAGGGGCGGCAAGCGTCACATGGCATGTCGCGCTGAGTCCACGGGCCAATTCGACTGCACGGATGCCTACGCCTGCCAAGTTCTCCGACAACGGATCACTACTGATAATCAAGACACGGTGCAGACGAGTTTCTGCCAGCATAGTTCGTACCCCTAGGGCTTCCAAGATGGTTTGCGTGATCAGCGGACGCGGTTCATGTTGATAATGCAGCCCGAAGGGACACAACAGCAGCGGAAAGATCGCGCTATCGGGGCGCACCCGGCGGGACTGAATTTGTTGGCGTTTTTGCCAAAGGTGGGGAAAGTCGTCAATGACATCCTTCATCGCGGCAATCGGGCTGAGGGCGAGGCGCGGCACGAGTTGCTCTTGCACCTCAGGTGGTTGGGGACCGCCACGAGCGAAATCGAAGGTGTCCCAAGCTATTTCGCCGCTGGTATGGCCCAGGATGCGCTGAAACAGCAGCAGCAGCGACGAGCTAAGCACGCGGTTGAGGTTTGCCTCATCGTAATTCTTGATAATGGTCAGCAGGGCGTTGCGTTCGAGGAGCTTATTGAGTTGGTAGGGCTGCAAGCGGCGCGACGTACCGTGGTGGCGGTGGTACATAATGGCCGACGGGGTAATGACCACCCGGTAGCCCAACACCCACAGCCGCCAGCCAAAATCCACATCTTCGTAGTAAGCGAAATAATCCTCATCAAAGCCCCCGACCGCCAGGAAGATCGCTCGGTCAACCAACAGTGCGCCGCCACAGGCGAAGAGCGCCTCGTGGTCGCCTAAGGCGACAGTGTTAATGGGGAAGCCGTGGTAGAACTGGTAGCCGAAGCCATAGAAACTGGCCCCGCTACTGATAAAGTCAATGTGCTTGCCCTCCCAATCCAGGATCTGTGACCCGACGCAGGCCACGCCCTGAGCGCTGCCAGCCTCTAGGGTGCTGACCATCGCCGTGATCCAGCCTGGGTCGGCGTGGGTGTCATTGTTGATCAGGGCCAGATAGCGTCCGGTGGCAGCCACCGCGCCTTGGTTGACCGCCGGGGCAAAGCCGACATTGGTCGCGTTCGTTATCACCCGCACGGTCGGAAAGCGCTCGTGCATCAGTTCAAGCGAACCGTCATCCGAGGCATTATCAATCAGAATGAACTCAACCAAGTCAGCGGGGTAGGTTTGCGCCAAGAGCGACTGGAAACAGGGTTCCAGATGGGGGCGGCCATTCAGGTTGATCACAATAACCGAGACGCTTGCAGATGGCATCAGCAGGTTCTTTTCGGTAATCTAGGCTTAGTCTGCGCTACAGGGAAGCCTGGTAGCAATCGGGGATGGCCTAAGGGAAGCGGAAATGCTTAATCATCCAGGTCGGGCAAATGATCCGTGATGCGTGATCCGTGACCGGGCTGCACCCTGACCAATCGCGGATCACGGATCACGGATCAGATGGGATGTTTTAAATCTTCCGCTTGCCTAAGGCTTGGTGCGTCCAGATCGCCAACGTTCCACAAAGCGCAGCACGCGCATCAAGCGACCAGCCTCAAGGTTCTCGACCGCGCCTTTCAGTGCATTAATATGGGCAATCTTGCGGGTGAGATCGGCCTCAAGGCGACCAACATACACCTTAAGTTCTTGCTCAATGTGCGTGGTGAGTTCCTTTTCGCGCTGCTTCGCCGTGAGCGTGTGTCTGTGTAATTCGTCATGGTAGATCTGAATGGTCTGCTGTTGCATTTGGAGCGTTTGCTGGTGCGCCGCCAACTGGAGTTGTTGCGCCGCCAACTGGAACTGAAGTTCCGCCTGTGTAGCGTGCAAGCTCTGGATCACTGCCGCTGCCGCTTCGAGTTGCTTGCGCTGCTCGAGGGCCAGTTCGCGCAAATCGGTATTGGCCTTCCACAGCTCCCAGAAGCGGCGTTCGTAGTTCCGCACCACCCGGTGCTGAGGTTCGGTACTGCGGCGGAAGCGGATCGCCCAAGGGGTGAGAAAGCTCGCGTCGAAGTCTACATCGCGGACAAAACCCTGGCGGGCGAATAGGTCGGCCCAGTACTCAACCGGGTGGACGTTGAAGTGGGTTGCCTCCTTAAAATCGAGGGGCGAGGAAGAAAAGAGCACATCGTCGGTGTGGGCACAGAAGTTTACCACCGCACGCTCGGCTTCCTCGCAGGATATATGTTCAAGCACCTCGATACAGACGATTAGGTCGTAGCGCCGCCCAAAGGGTTCGGCCACCGAGCCAACGCGCACGTAGGGCCGTACCGCTTCGGGGGCGTTGGTGATAGCGAACTCAGAGATGTCAAGTCCCTCGGCTTCAACTTCACGTAGCCGCAGTTGCTCAACGAGAAGGCCGAGGGCACAACCGGCATCGAGGACACTCTGGGGGTCAATGGTTGTCACAATCCCGTCGGCGATCCGGCCAAAGAAGGTCGTCCAGTGTTCATCGCGCCGGTACGGCAAGCCGCAGCCCGTCGCATAATAAAATTCATCGTAGAGTTCCTGCGGATCCGGCTTCGCCATAACGAGATTCCTTCAACTAGCTTGGGCGTCTCAGCGCCATGCACCGGAAGGCGTAACCCTTCCGTAGCCCGTATGGGCGCGGTTGCTCTGCATGAGCAGGCGCGAGGCGATCATGGGTGACGTGGCGGTGGCTACAACTCGGGGAGCATTGACCGACGGGAGGGTTGTGGGCGGCATGACAGAGGCTTGATCCCCAGCGCTCAACAGGCTCGACCGTCTGCCCCAGAGCTAGTCGCGCACCCGCGAACGAAGGGCGGTGGTTTCAAGGTGCTGGCGGTGCAATGATACCACGACATCGGCGGCGCGCAGCATGTTGGCCCATTGCGCGCAGTGGTACGTCATACCCGCCCCAGCCAAGAGGGACAGTGGTACTATGAGTTCATGGCTTTTGTCCTTGTGCCGTTTGGGTCTGTTGGTTCTAAGGGTGCCACGAGCGCCGTTTCGTCGCTGGTGAAAAGATTGCCGCAGGAGTCTGCATGCCAATAGTTTCCACCCCGCGACAGCGCACCTTCCGTTTCTTTACCGCACCGCTGGTTTGGTCGCTGTCCAGTCTGATGATCGGGCTGGCGTTGCTCTCCTTTGCGTTGGCTTGGCACGATGAACAACTGCTGTTGGACGCACGCCTGAGTACCGATGCCTCCGAGATCACCCGCCTGATCGAAGATACTATGACCGAAAACGAGCGCTCGCTGCTCGCGACGCGGGCGCTTTTCGCCGCCTCGCATACGACCGAGCGCGCTACCTTCAGCGAGTTCGTCACGCCGCTCCTTGAGCGTTTGGCGCGCACGCAGGCCATCGGTTGGGTACCACGGGTATCCGCCGCTGAGCGTGCGGCGTTTGAACGATCCGTGCAGGCGACCGGTGTGCCTGATTTCATGCTGTACGAACGCAACGCCAACGGGCAGCGCGTCCCGGTAGCCGAGCGACCTGAGTATTTTCCGGCCACGTTCATTGAACCCTTCGCGCTCAACCGCGAGGCCATCGGCTTTGACCTTGGTTCGGACAGCACCCGCCTCCAGACGCTCGCCCGCGCTTGCGACACCGGCCAACCCGCGCTTACGCCGCCGGTCCACTTGGTGCAGACGACCGACGAGAATTACGGTCTCCTCCTCGTCTTGGCGGTCTATCGCCAAAACGCACCGACCGACTCGCTCACCGCACGCC
>CAIRDL010000288.1 GCA_903877345.1 uncultured Oscillochloris sp.
CCTTCCTGCCACAAGCCAAACCCCGCCATGATGTTGAGCATCAGAATGATCGCGAAGCCCTCAAGGAAATCAAGCGGCTCAATCGGACTGCTCCCCAACGCGCCCTCAATCACCGGAATGACCAAGCTCAACAGCCCGCCAATCAGCAGCAGAATGACCACCGCATCGCCCGTGAGTTGGCCCCAATAGCGCTGCCATAACGGCTCCGGCGGTTTCTCGGCCAGTTCATTTGGGCCATCTTGGGCGAGGCGGCGGGCGGCTTCGGTTTGCGTAAGGCCGTGGGTTGCTTGCACCTGGAGGTGTTGGAGTACCTGTTCTGCGGGGAGTGCCCAGGGCTGGAAGTTGCGGTCATTGGCGGCTTTGGAAGGCGGTTTACGGGCGGTGTCTGCGGTTCCGGACATGTGATGTTCCTTCGACAAGGGATCAGGGATCAGGGATCAGGGATCAGGGATCAGGGGTCGGCGGTCAAAAAAGCATCAGCGTCACCGTTGCGACAATCTCGACAACCCCCGTGGTCTGATCCGTAATGACCAGGGCTGGCCGCGCCGTGTAGGTATCGGTGCGGGTCAAGGCTTGAGCGACCAGACTGACGGTGAGCACTTTCGATTCGCCGGGCAGGCACGTCAGCGCAAGGCTCGGCTGTTGATTGATGAGCAGCCAAGGCACTCGTGTGACGATGGTGCCATGCCAAGTGGTTGCACCATTATTCGTAATGGTCAGATCCAAAGCCCCGGCGATATGCTTACGCGACACAATGCCGAAACCAAGACTCAATGGGGCCACCGCCGGAACGCGCACAACGGGCTGCGGACGCGGGGCGCTGAGTGTGCCGTGCAGCGTAATCGCCTGCTTCACATGGTCGCCAGTGATCAGCAGGACGCTTCGGTCTGGCAAGGCACCAAGGGGCAGTTGCTGGATCTGTTGGTTCAGCCCCAAGGTGAGGGTCTGTACGCCACCACTGGCGACGTACAACTGGTGCGGGCTAACCGTCACCCACGGCACTTGCGTCCAGACGGAGCCGTCCCACGCTTCGGGGCCAGCATTCTGCACCTGGATGGTCAGCGTCGGGTACGGGCCAGTGCTGGTGATGTCGCCCAATTCCAAGGTGGTCGGTGCAAACGTAAGCGCTTGCACCGGCGCGGCCGCAACGATGAGTTGCACATCAACCGCCCAAACTTGCTCCGCCGCCGTGAGCAACAGGCCGCTCTCGATGCTGTGCGCGCCCACCGGCAGTTGCGCGACCTCTGGGAGCGCGGCGATGGCGATGGTCGTCTGCCCTTGGGCGGGACACTGGAGGGTGGCTTGGCGTGCCCGTAACCAGGGAACCGTCGTGCTGACGGTACCAGCCCAAACGGTGCGCTGCCGATTGTGCAGAATGAAACTGGCAGCCTGGGCCTGGGACGACGTAACGGTACCCAAATCAAGTTGCGCCGGCACTTCAAGCAGATTGCCCTGCGTTGGCACCACATTAAGCGTCAGCGTGTTGACTTGGATGGTCGCCTTTTGCGGCAACAGGCGGCGCTGACCGGGCCACAGACCGACGCCGTTCAGTTTGGTTGGATGCGGCGTGCGGCCCGGTTGGAAGATCGCCCAACTCCCATCGGCATTGCGCGCCAACAGCGCCTGACAAGCCGCCAACGCACTGTTGCCAGAAACACCTTGGAGTTGGAGTTTGCCCAGTTGAAAAAATTGCTTGGCAAAGAAGCGTTGGGTACCCGCCGTCAACATCAGTTCGCCCTGCACCAAATCTGGCGCGAGGCCAGCCAACACGCGCCCAAGCACCCAGATGCGGTGCGTGGCCTCGGGGCCAACCAGTTCGATCTGGTTGCGAATGAGCGTCTGGGGGCGCAGCGCGGGCGGGTCATAGGCAAGGTAGAGGCGATAGTGGCCGGAGTGATCCAGGGGGCGCAACGTCACCTTGGGGCCATCCGGCTCCGTCTTAATCGTCACCGCCGTCGGGATGAACACCTCGGCCCACATGC
>CAIRDL010000289.1 GCA_903877345.1 uncultured Oscillochloris sp.
TTGACCATCCGCATCGCCTCAGTCACCAAGGCGTTCAGCGTCTCCTCTACCGTGACGTGATCGCGCATGGTCTGAGTCAGCCGATAGAGCGCCAACTGCTGGTCTTGGCTGGTCACCAAATCCGCCGTCATGAGTTGGAGTTCATCTTCGAGTTGGAGAATATAGCTGATCATCTCCGCGTCGGCGCGCAGGCGCTGATCAAAAGCCACCCCACTGAGTCCGGCTACCCGCAGGTCGCCCAACTCATTGTCGCCGCTCATAATCGGCGCGACGCTCCCGGGCCTAGACAAGTGGTGGCCGGCGGGCCAATAGACGAGCGGCTGACCATCTTGATAAACCCCAAAGGCGGTGGCACCCATCGCCAACCAAGCATCGGCGAGGGCAGCAAAACGGGCGTATTGTGAACTAAGCAGTGCGACGAGCATACGTACCTGTCTTCGGCGGGCTGAGATTCCAGCCGGGCGGCTTGGGCATGGTCAAGGGGCCATCCGGCCCCGATCCGCGTGCGTACGGCGCGTGGTTTAGTTCGCAAACGCCGTGATTGCGTGCTCTTCATCGGCAAAAATGGTGAACGCTTTGTCGAGCCGGGTCAGTTCAAAGATCATGTAGACGGGTCGCCGCATGCCACACAGGTACAGGTTGCCCTGCACTTGCTGACAACGCTTCAGCGCCTGCACCAAGGTCGCCAAGGCGGTTGAATCGACAAAGGTGGTACTGGTTAAATTCACGAGGATCCGTACACCGGGGGTACTCGTGATCTGATCGAGCCAAGCGGCCACTGGTGGCACGGTGTTGGTATCAAAGCGACCGGCGAGATCAATCACATTGATCTCGCCCATCACGCGGGTCTTCATTTCCATAAGAGCGCTTCCCTTTCGTCTCTGGAGTTATAGCACTAAAGTACGTAACTTACTCCGTCCTAGACAGGATGGGCTAGAACTGTAAAACAGTTACGAACCTTGTCGAAGGTGTGTTTCAGAATCGGCCATTTCAGCTTGACAGTTGAAACCTGCGACCACATGCTTCTCGTGGCTTTGCGGCTTTGCGGCTTTGCGTCAGATCGCTAGACGGTCAAGTTGGATTGCTCGTGTTCGCGGTCATGGCTTGCGCGGGCGTGGCGGCGGAACCAAACCGCCGGGGTGCGGAGGAGGATGAGGAGGTCGCTGTGCCAATTGCGGGTCGCTGTGTAGTATACATCGGTAACAATCACCGTATCAAGGTCACTGGTCGCATCGGTTTGGAGATACCAGAGGCCCGTGAAGCCCGCCGGGGCTTCGTGCCGCTGTTGGTGCCACTCCTCAGTCAGGCGGGCGACCTCATCGGGGCGCAAGGGCTTCACGCCCACCAGCCCCATATCGCCATTCAGCACATTGAAGAGTTCCGGGAGGCGGTGCAGTTCCCAATGCTCGATCAGCCGCCCGCCCAAACCATACGACCCGTTGCTGCGCCGGGTGCGGAAGTTGAGCAACTGGAAGGCACGCGGGCTTGCCGTTGGCCCGCCGACGCGCTGGCCCACGCGGGGCGACCGAATCAGGAGTTGCCCGCGCTGGGCCAACAACGTCACCAGCCCCACGAGGAAGAAGAGCGGACTCAGCAAGCCAAGCAGGCTCACCGCCGCCAGAGCGCTCACACTCCGCCGGAGTGGGCTGCGGCCTTCAGCGGCGGCACCGACCCGCGAGATCAGGAAGGGATCAACCACCTGGGTCATCGCCCCGGTGTCTGGGTCACAAATCGCATCGCAGGTGACGACCTTGCGTTCAACATGGACAAGCTGCCCCACATAGGTGTAGCTCAAAATCGAGCTATCGCTGACCGTTGCCTCGTCGTCAATCACCACATTACTGCCCAACACCGTCCCCGCGCCCAATTCCACCTCGCGCCCAATCCAGCTATTGGGGCCGATATAGACTGGTGCCGCCAGCTTCACCGTCGGGTGAATGGAGTGATCGCGCCCGACCCAAACACCGGGGGCAATCGGGCGCGCTTCAAGCGCCGGGAAA
>CAIRDL010000290.1 GCA_903877345.1 uncultured Oscillochloris sp.
ATACAAACAAGTGTACCATAAACAGCGGTTTAGTGCAACCCAATGGGCTAAAGCCGCTAAAGCGGGTGAAGCCCTTCTATCCCAGGGCTACAGCTCCTGGGCTTTACGGGCTATTTCCGTAAAGCCAGTGGCTACAGCCAATGTTGCCTTGGCCCTAGTCGCTAGGCGTTCGCCCTGAATGGAGTTAAGAATCTGTTACAATACGTCGAGCTTTTTCACGGAGGGCACAATGGCGAAACAGAAACAAAAAAGTGGGTCGGCGCAAGGTGCGGCCTTGCCCGCGAAGCGACCCGGCGGCATGGCGATTGCCGCTGCTTGGCCCGTTCACGAGGTACTGCTCTCAGCGAATTGGACGCAGCCGGAGGAGCTTGTCGCCGTGCTGATTGCCCGCCGCTCACCAAACTCGGGCAAAGTCGCCGTCGCTAGTCTACTGGTTGATTTGGCTTGCCTCGGCGTAAAAAGCGCCCAAGTGCGACTGCACAAAGATGTGGCCGACTACAACTCGGGGCTGCGCGCCCATATCGTTAAGCTTATTCCTATGGTGCCAGCCGACTTCAATTTAGTAGTAAAAATCGTCATGACCGGCCTTGCCTATGCCGAAAAGCTCGGCTTCAAACCTGATCCTGTCTTCATCCAAGCTATGCCGTTGCTCGCTGGGGCCAACCTCGACGCCTGTCCGACGCCCATCAAGACTGGTGGCCCAGAAGGTAAGCCGTTCTTTGTCAATGGCCCCTACGACGATGTGGATAAGGTGATTGCCCAACTGCGGCGGGCCGTCGGCGATGGTAATTTCCACTACCTCATTGGGGCCGGACCCGATACGCCATTCGTGGCGGACGACGACGTGTGGGAATAGTCCTGTTTCACATCGTCTGTGGTAATGAACCATGCGCGTGAGCGTGAGGTCTTCGAGCGCGATTTGCGCGACAACTACCGCCAGTACAAGTCGCTGCTTGCTTTGGGCGCGTTCCACCATCTGTTGGCCCCGGAGGTACACAAGGCGGCGGTGGTGGCGCAATTTGCGGTGCCGCGCTTTCTGGCGGCGGTTGCGGCGTTGCGCCCGGTAGCCGCCCCGGAGGCGCTGCACGAGGGGCTGGGGCAACTGTTGAAAGCGGAGGGATAGCTTACTCCACAACCGCCAACGTGCGATGCAGTGGCAACATCCCGGCAGCAACCTGTGCAGGCGAAGGCATGGCCGACTCGGCAGGCTTATCCGAGGCGGCGAAACAGAGTACACCCTGCTCCTTCAGGCGCTGCCCAAGGGCGAACAAGGCATCACAAAGGGTCAGGCGTCCGTCGGCCATCCGTTCGAGGGTCGCCGTCAGTTCAGCACGGCGGAAGGCTTTGAAGGGCGTCAGGTCGCCCGCCGCAACCGAGGCGCGCAACTCAGCGTGGAGGGGCATGAGATCCGCCGGTATGTGAGCAGTGGTGGCGGCCAGCACCCCCGCAAAACCATCGGACTCACCAGCCTCAACTTGGGCGCGCAATTCAGCCAGATCGAGGGCACGGACGGCGATCAGCAGCGCGGTGGCGACCACATAATCCTGATTGTCGAGCGTGAAACTGTGCCACTCCTTGTGACACAGTTCACTATAGGTACGACGGAAGCGCGACACATCGAGACTAGGCAGAAGGGCCGTGGCAACCTTCAGCGCACCCTCGGCCCGGGCATCGTCAATCGCGCCGTCGGAGCGCCCACGCGGGCCGAGCAGGGTTTTGTCAATGTCGAGCAGCAGGGCGGTGCGTGCCCACACCACGCCCTGGCGCTCAAGTTGGGCGGCCCAAGGTTTGAGCAGGTGCCAGCGCGTCGCCGTCGCCGTGTCACCGTGCCAATGCAGCGCTTCCGGGGCAACAGGTCGGTCTTCGCCGATGAAGCCATAGACGGGCAACGCACTGAGGATACGCAGATGCGCGGCTAGGAGCCGGTCATTTTCGGTATCGCCGATCACGACGAAGGCGGACAGCGGGAGGGCGTTGCGGGTGGCTTGCGCGGTTTGGCACAGCGCCTGGATGACTTGGGCGTAGGCCAACTCACGCTTGCGCGGCGGGGGGCCTGCGCTCAACTTGAGGCTCGCCTGCAACGTTGCGAGCCGGGGCAAAGCGGGATCGCACGGTTCAAGGTCTCGGTAGATCACCGCATCAGCGGTGAGGTCAGCAATGGTAGCACGTTGCATAAAAGCCTTCGAGTTCAGCTTTGAACGTTCGTCGGAGAGACGCAAAATATTGCGTCTCTCCGTGGGGGTTGGCTTTAGCGGAAAAGCCCCTGAGCGTACATCAGTTCAGCATTCAACAAAGAACCGCCGGCGGCACCGCGAATCGTGTTGTGGCTAAGACAGACGAATTTGTAGTCGAGAATGGGACACGCCCTAATTCGCCCGATGGTGGTGCTCATCCCACGGCCAGCGTCGCGGTCACGACGGGTCTGCGGGCGGTCGGGTTCCTCACGCACGATAAGCGGCTCAGGCGGCGCACTCGGCAGCTTCAGTTCCTGGGGCAGCGCCCGGAAATCGCGCAAAGCGGCGGTCAGCGTGGCGAGGTCAGGCGTGCGGGCGAACGCCACCGACAGGCATTCCAGATGCCCTTCGAGTACCGGCACCCGATTGCAGTGCGCCGAAATGACAAAAGGTGCCAACTCGATGCTCTCATCACGGAGCGTACCCAGCATCTTTTGGGGTTCCGTCTCGACCTTGGGCTCTTCGCCGCCAATGTAGGGCACCACATTGTCAATCGCGTCATACGAGGGCACGCCGGGATAGCCTGCGCCCGAAAGCGCTTGCATACTCACCAAAAGCAGTTTCGTAACCCCAAAGGCGTCGTGAAGCGGGCGCAGCGCCATCGTCGGGCCGGTCGCCGTACAGTTGGGGTTCGTGACGATGGCCCCAGACCAACCACGGCGGCGGCGTTGCACGGCTATCAGTTCAAGATGTTCAGGGTTGACCTCGGGAATCAGCAGGGGCACATCAGCCTCCATCCGGTGGTCGGAGGCGTTTGAGCAGACGACATGCCCCGCACGGGCGAGGCGCATCTCGATCTCGCCTGCCGTCTTGCTTGGCAGCGCCGAGAAGACCAGGGGCGTGTCCAGTGTAGCCTCGTTCCCCAAAATAGTCAGCGCCCGCACTGCGGCGGGCATAGGCGTGTCGAGTACCCAACGGGTCGCTTCAGCATAACTGCGGCCCGCACTACGCTCGCTGCCCATAAGGGCGGCAACCTCGAACCAGGGATGGCCGTCGAGCAATTGAATGAAGCGTTGGCCCACCGTCCCTGTAGCCCCCAACACTGCGACCCGTACCTTCATGATCCAAACCTCCTACTGCTAACCTAGCGCCCCCCATTATATCGCCTGTTGCAGATGCCGTGTGACGGGCGAAGCGCTTGGGCAGCAGGGTAGCTTTGTGATGAAAGGCACAGAGAGTAGCGAAGTCATAACGCAAATAGTCAAAAAATTGGTAAAATCCCCCTTACAATCTTTGACCGCCTCGTGTATAATCGAGACAGTACTACGCGAAGATCCAGCGGATCAGTCGGCTGTCTTGCCTCAGGTTCGCTCCTCCCCTGCCCGCAGGAGCCCCTTCCAAACCGTCTACCAAACGGCCTCAGAAGATGAGTTTCCCCTGGGACACGTGTGATCAACGATGATCAAACGCGGAAGGAGGTTGCTCGATGGTTGATCCAGTAGTCCAACAACTGCTTGAACAGGCCATAGACTCCCCGGTAAAGTTGCATTTGCTCCTTATCTTCTACGAGAATCCGCGCATGGAAGCGACCCCGCGTGCGATTGCTGATCGTGTATGTCGTGACATTTGGAGCGTCGCCCAAGCCCTCCATGAATTGGCCGAAGATGGCATCATGCTGCGTGCAGCGACCGCTAACGGTGATCCTGTCTATCGCTACGCGCCTATGACGGAGCTTGTCGAGTCGATTTCACGCCTGATCTGTGGCTATGATGACCCGCTCGAGCGCGATATGCTCCAACGCTCGATCCGTGATTTGGCAACCTACGCACCTTATCGGCGAGCCAATGTCTGGGTCACACAGGTCGCCTGAGCCAGATTCAACCAAAAAATCTGACCCCTACCCATGCTGGCAGGGGTCTTTATAATGTACAAACCACAAAAAGGCTGCTATACTCCACGTTACGAAAGAGTCGTATCCGTAGTGCGCTTTGGCGTATTAGTAAGGAAAACTGGCTATGAGACGTACTCGTGTAGCCCTGCTCTTCCTGACCGCACTGCTACTGTTGGTCGTTCCGAGTTTCGTGGGTGCGCAGACGACGCCCGCTGCGGTGTCCGGTACCCTCACCTACCGCGACCGGATGGCTCTGCCGGCGAATGCGGTGGTGACGGTGCAGATTGCCGAGGTGCCGACGGCTGGGCGGTCGGGCTTGGTGATTGCCGAGCAGCGTTTCACCACCAACGGGGCACAACCGCCCTTCCGCTACAACATCCCCTACGATTCCGCCCGTATTGATGCCGCCAAACAGTACACAGTTCAGGCGAATATTAAACTCGGCGGCCAAGTTCGCTACTCGACCAATACCGTCTATCGCGTGATCTCCCGAGGTGCTGGGGTTGTTGACATCAACCTCACGCTCGCGCCTAGCCCCAATCGCCTGCCCAACACCAATGGCAGCGCTATGCTCCTCATCGTCGCTGCCGTTGCCCTGCTCGCCGCCGGAGCCAGCTTCACCCTGCGCCGTATTTTCACAGCCTCAGGAAACCCGTCCGTTTAGGGGTGTGAGGCATGGGGCTTGCGCTGCCGCACTCTAACCGCTTTCAGTTTGCCCAGACATCCCGCGCCCGCCCCTTTGGTATAATGGCTCTCAGTATGCGCCCGCTGGGCGCGCTGAGAGGACTGAGTCCATGTCGAAACCCATCGTCGCGCTGGTTGGCCGGCCCAATGTCGGCAAGTCTACCTTCTTCAACCGGCTGATCGGCGAGCGACGCGCCATTATCGAAAATGTGCCCGGCACGACCCGTGACCGCCTCTACGGTGATTCGTTCTGGAACGGGCGTGAGTTCACGGTTGTTGATACCGCTGGCCTGCTCTTTAGCGAAGAAGACCCGGATCTGCCCGCGAGCGAGTTGCACCGCCGCACCCGCGAGCAGGCCCGGGTTGCAATTGACGAAGCTGACGCGATCATTTTTTTGGTTGATGGCCGCGACGGGCTGACCGCCGCCGATGCCGAGGTGGGCGAAATCCTACGCCCTATGGCGAAACATGTCGTGATGGCGGTCAATAAGTGTGACAGCGTTGAACGCCAACTTGATGCCGTCGAGTTCTACGCCCTCAATTTGGGCGAGCCGGTGGCAATGAGCGCCTTCCACGGTCTGGGCACCGGCGATGTGCTCGACCGCGTGGTGGCAATCTTCCCCGAAAATCAGCAGGACGTGGTGGAGGAACGCCATCTCCGCATTGCGATTGTTGGACGGCCCAACGTCGGCAAGTCAAGCCTGCTTAACAAACTGCTCGGCCAAGAGCGCAGTGTCGTCTCGCAGGTACCTGGCACCACCCGCGACACCATTGACACCACCATTACCGTTGATGGTGAATCTGTGACCCTGATTGATACGGCAGGCATCCGGCGTTCGGGGCGCATCGAGCAGGGTCTGGAGAAATACTCGGTGTTGCGCGCCCTGCGGGCCATCGAACGCTGCGACGTGGCCTTGCTGCTGATTGACGCCATTGACGGCGTGACCGCGCAGGACACCCACATCGCCGGGATGATTCTCGAATCAAAAAAAGGCGTCGCCATTATCGTCAATAAATGGGACGCCATCGAGAAGGATAATCAGACGTTTAATGCCTTTGAGGATCGGGTGCGCGAGGCGTTCAAGTTCGTTGACTTCGCCCCGATCCTGTTTGTCTCGGCGCTGGAAGGGCAGCGCACCGGGCGAATCGTTGAATTGGCCCGCGAGATTCAGGATCAGCGCCAGAAGCGCGTGCCTACCGGCGAACTCAACGGCTTCTTGCGCCAGGCTGTCCTCGATCAGCCGCCAATGGCGATTAAGAAGGGCGCACACCTACGCATTTACTATGCCGTGCAACCCCAAACCGAGCCGCCCGTCTTCCTCTTCTTCGCCAACGATGGCCTGCTCGTCCACTGGTCGTATGCGCGCTACCTCGAAAATCGCCTGCGCGAACGTTACGGCTTTGGTGGCACGCCTATCGTGATTGTCTTCCGTTCGCGGGAGCGCAAAGAAGAGAAAGAGAAACCGGGTTCACGGGTGGGCCGTTCAGGCGGCGCGGGGTCATTGCCGCAGTAGGGTCGTCCGCTCCGCCAAAGCGTGCCAGTGGCGCGTGAGCGTGTCCAAAAAGGGACTTACGCAACGTGGCACGCTGGCACGACCGCTGCGGAAACTAGAGCACATACCCGCGTTTGCGTGCTAGTTCCTCTTTGTGTTTGCGGAAGAGAATGTCGCGCTCCGTACCTTTGATTTCGCGGCTGTACGTAGCCAACACTTTTTCCACCTCAGCATCAAGCGCTTCCTCAATCCGTAGATCCTCGAGAATGAAATCGAAGATGGCCTTGACTCGCGCTGCCCGCCCGGTGCCAAGCCTGGCTCCGGCGGGTTCGCGATATTCTAACAGCCCCCGCTCAGCGAGTTCGTCGTGCAGGCGTTCGGCAATCCGCCGCACCTTATCGTCCGTTAGCCGCATCCCGCCCCTCCTCTCAGTCGCCCGTTGACCGCAGTATAGCACGCCCCCTGTCGCCAACCGCCTCCAGAGACCAGTCGAGCAACTGCCCCGTGCGTCCCGTCTAGCACAGCGCCTCTAGTTCGTCGCAGAGCCAGCCAATGCGCTCGCTGCTCACGCGGTAGCAGACAGCGGCTCCATCGGAGTAGGCTTCAAGCAGGCCAACCTCGCGCAGTTGGCGCAGATGTTGGGACAGGGTAGATTGGGCGTGTGGGCCATCGTCAGGCAGATGGAGCAAGATCTCGTTGCCAATGCAATCGGGGTGCTCAAGCACGTAGCGGAGGATCGTCACGCGCACGGTGTTGCCGAGGGCTTTACAGAGTTGCGCCAAGGCTATGTCGCTACGCGCTGGTTCAGCTTTAGGCTTAGGCATTACGGGGGTACCTCCTCCTCAGCGAGGGGTTTCCACCTATGCTACGTTGTTAGCCCATGAGAGTCAAGAGCGCCATGCCCATATGTTAGAGCTACGTCAAGGTCACGCGCCGTAGGGTTGACCGTTGACTGCCGACTATGTCCCGCTGCGGCAAATCTGCAAGCTACAATCTGTCTAAGGCACCAACCCCACATCGCCCGTCGTAATGGTGTGCAGTGCGCCGTTGGGGTCACGCACGAGCAAGCCCCCGTAGTGGTCAACCGCGACCGCGAGGCCCGCAATTGGCCCGTGGGGCGTCACGACGGACACCTGGCGGCCAAGCGTCACTAGACGTGTGCGCCAAGCGGTGAAGAGGGCGCTGTGTTCGCCCGCCTGGAGGCGTTGCTGCCAAGCGTCAAGCCGCAGCAACAGGGCGCGCAGCAGCGCCAAGCGTGACACCGGCACGCCTGCCGCCGCCGCAAGACTGGTCGCCGGGTAGCGGGTGGCCTCGGCGGGCGGCGCGGCGCTGACATTCACGCCACAGCCAAGAATCGCCCCCTCAATGCCAGCCGCCCCAAAGGTCATCTCCAACAAAAGACCCGCAGCTTTCGCCCACGGC
>CAIRDL010000291.1 GCA_903877345.1 uncultured Oscillochloris sp.
CCTGATGGAGCGCTACGGCGAACTGGATGGTGACATCGTCGCGCGGTACGCGATGGCCTTTGCCCAAGTGAAGCAGAGCCTGACGACCGCCCAAACGACGCAATTGATGAAGCTCCGCAGCGACCTGTTAGGGACGCTATCCACTCCCACCGGGGCGTTCCTCTTCTCGGCACCCATTTCTGTCCCGACTGGACTTGCGACCGACTTCCTCTTCACCGCCAGCGCAACGCCTTCCGTCACCGTCAGCGCGGCCACCCAGACCGTCAGCGAGAGTGCCGGGACGGCGGTTGTCACGGTGACCCTTAGCACGCCTGTCACCGAAACGGTTACGGTCGGGTACGCCACCAGTGACGGGACAGCCGTAGCGCCTACCGATTACACGCCGGTCAGTGGCACGCTCACCTTCGCGCCGGGTGAGCTAAGCAAGACCATCACGATTCCGCTGGTGAATGACACGCTGGCAGAAGGCGACGAGACCTTCTCCGTGACCTTGCTCACGCCGCCGAATGCGCTGCTGAGCACGCCTATGAGCAGCGCCGTCACCATTGCGGCGAATGACGGAGGCGTTAGTCTGCCGACCCTCGCGGTGAACGCCGCCACCCAGACCGTCAGCGAGAGTGTCGGGACAGCGATTATCACCGTGACCCTCAGCACGCCGGTCACCCAGACGGTTACGGTCAAATACGCCACCAGAGACGGAACGGCAAAGGCCCCTGCGGATTACACCACCATCAGCGGGACACTCACCTTTGCGCCTAATCAGACCAGCAAGACCATTACGATCCCCATTGTGGACGATACGCTTGCTGAAGGGGCCGAAACGCTTACCTTGGCGTTAAGTGCGCCGACCAACGCGACCCTGGGCACGCTCACCAGTACGACCATCACTATTAGTGCGAATGACGGGGGCAGCACCACTGGCGGGACATACCGGGTCTTCCTGCCGCAGATCGTGCGCTAAGGCTCAATAGGGGGGGTAGAGACACAAGATGTTGCGTCTCTACCCTAAGTGCGAAATCTCGTTTACGAACCGTCAAACTGAACCACCCTTCATCAGGAACACCATCATGCGAAAGCAATTTCTTGCCCGTCTGCTGTTACCGCTCTACGTTGTGAGTCTAGCTGCTTGCGGCAGCGGGGCAGGCACGCAGAGTGCGGCGACCGTCGTGCCCAACGCCGCTACGTCAACGCAAGCGCCTGCGTCAACGCAAGCATCCATCGCCGCGCAAGCACCCACCGCCACGCAAGTGCCTGCCTCTCCGCAAGCCTCTGCTATCACCGCGAGCGGCCAACCGCCAATGCGCGGCACCCCTGACCCCGCCCGCCCGACGCCAATTGCTGGCACGCCCGGTCAAGGCGGCCCCGGCAGCAACGGACGACCCGGTCAGGGCGGGCCACCGCCAATGAACGGCACGCCTGACCCTGCCCGTCCGACGCCAAGCGGCGGTACGCCCGGTCAAGGCAGCCCCGGCGGTAACGGACGGCCTGGTCAAGGCGGCCAACCACCAATGCGCGGCACGCCCGACGCGACCCGCCCGACGCCAAGCGGCGGTACGCCTGGACAAGGTGGCAATGCGACGGGTACGCAGCCCGGTGGCTTCACGATGGCGCAGACCCTCTCGGACAATGCCCAACAGACGACCATCGCCTTTGATGGTCTCGCCTTCCTCACCGGCAGTCTCGGCGCAGATTCGTTCTTCCCTCCCGGCAAAGTTGCTGACTTCTGGGGCTTCCAGTATTTGCGCGACAACGACCCGAGCGAGATGGGCCATAACACCGACTTCCTGACCAACGCCTCGCTCAACATGCTCACCGTCCTAAATGCCGACCAGAAGGTGCAGTTGATTGCTTTGGCGAAGAGTCAAGTGGACGGGATCAATGAGTATGGGTACAAGCGCTTCGTTTTAATGACCGCCTTCCGCCGCCTGCTCGAAGGCAAACTGCCCACCGGCACCACCGGGCTGAGCGAAACGGCAGTCAAGACCTTCTCTGCTGAACTGTATCAACTCGACGGCGAGATCAGCTACGCCCGCGCTCAGGTGATGGGCAACATCCTGGCGAACCTCGACACCACGCAACGGGCCTACCTTGATGCGATGGTCGGCAAAGGCATGACGACGTGGCCGACGGTGACGGAACCCACCGAACTGCGCGGGCTTAGCCGCGATGAGAAGATTGCGGTGATGACCTACGCGGGCGATCTCTTCAGTTGGTATGCCGGTTCCGTCGCGGCGGATGTCTACTTCTGCCCAGAGCGCCAGGGTACCTACTTCGGCTCCTTCTACATGAAAGACGCGCCCGCCGTCGGCAACCCCGGCTACAGCATCGGCACGAACATCACCGCCGACATGGGCAACGCCTTCGTCGCCGCGCTCACAACCGAACAAGCGCCGCTGATTACGGGGCTGGTGGCGACGCAACGCACGGATCTGACCGACATCGTGACGGTGCGCGAGCAGGTTGCCACGGAACTGCGTAAGTTTATCGCGGGCCAAACCCCCGACAAGGCGACCGTGCTGAGCCTGATGGCGCGCTACGGTGAACTGGACGGGGCTATCGTCTACCATTTCGCCACCAACTTTGTCCAAGTCGGGCAAACTCTGACGGAAGCCCAGCGCACCCAACTCGCCGCGCTGCGCCACCAGACCGTCGGCGACTTCACGCCCAAGGCGGCCTTCCTCTACGCCGAACCGATTGACTTCCCCACGGTGCAGAATACCGACTTCTTGTTCAAGTAGAGCTGGGGGATGGGGATTGGGAGTTGGGAGTTGAGAGTTGGGGATGGGAGATGGGAGATAGGGGACAGTCTATCTACCATCCCCTATCCTTCATCTTCTGCCCCCAAACATGAAAGGAAACTCCAATGAAATCTCGTCAGTGGGCAGGCGCTTTGCTGACCCTCGGGCTACTCTTGGCCTTTCTGGGCCTCTTGGTTGGCGTAGAAACTACCACGATGCCGTGGGAAGCCGCCCTGAGCTACTGCGAAAACCTGACGTTGGGCAGCAACACGGCTTGGCGACTGCCCAACAGCAAAGAACTGCGCTCGCTCAACGATGAAACGCTGATCAACCCTTCGCTCGACACGACCTACTTTCCTGGCGCACAAGCCACCCGTTACTGGTCGTCTACCACCCTAGCGGGCCGCACGGATGCCGCGTGGTTTACAGACTTCACCAGTGGGCTTGTCAGTTACAACGCCAAAACGGGTCTGCTCGCCGTGCGCTGTGTGCGAAGCAGCTAAAGCCGATGCACGCAAGGGTTTGCATTGGGGGCACCATGAAACTGTTCCATCTCGTCTGCACCATCCTCCTCCTCTTCGTCACTGCCTGTTCGCTGGCCTCCGCCACGCCCACGCCGCCAACTCAGGCAACGCGCCGCCCCCGCATAACCCCCGCCGCCGCCGACCCCAATTTTATCGCTACCCCCATCCTCAGTCGCCCCACTGCTACCTCCGTAACTGTCAATGTTGTGCTTGCTGTTGCGCTGAACGTCGCCTACGAATACGGCCTTACCTCAGGTGTTTACCCCACTCGCACAACAGTGCAAGCTGCCGCCGCCGGGGTGCCACTCGAAACCCTCATTACGGGGCTGCAACCGAACACCCGCTACTACTACCGCATCCTCTACGGCGGTGTCCCTGGGGCGGAGGCTAGTTTCATGACCCAACGCACCCCCGGCAGTACCTTCTCTTTCGCCATTCAGGGCGATTCGCACCCGGAACGCACCAAAACCCAATTCGACGCG
>CAIRDL010000292.1 GCA_903877345.1 uncultured Oscillochloris sp.
AATGAGATTTTGCACCACGGTGCGCCCCTTGGGCTGACGGCGCTGCTCGTTGTGCCGTCGTGGCCGCAAATCCCCGAAGCCTGCGGCGTGATGCTCGATCTCAACGAAGCCAACGCCCGCTGGACGACTGCTGGCGGTCAGTGGACGCACGAGCCGTTCACGCCCGATGCGGCTGATCTCGATTTGAGCGACCGCCTCGCCCGCCGCCTCGCCGGGGTGCGGCTGTTGGAGGGCGGCGGTGCCCAGGACATTCCCCGCGCCGTGCGCCTCTTCGATCTGCTCGGCGTGAGCGGTGAGGCCGATTTGGTGCCGCCGCACCGTTGGGCTACGCCGCCGCCAAGCGCTTGGCACGCCGATGTGCCGATTGGCGCAGGGGCCGACGCGGTGCCGGTGTATCTCGATCTGAATGAGGGGCGGCACGGCCCACACGGCATCATTGCCGGGGCGACCGGCGCAGGCAAAAGTGTGTTGCTCCAAAGTATCATTGCGGCCCTCGTCGCCACCCACGCCCCGGAACGCCTCCAGTTGCTTCTGATTGACTTCAAAGGCGGCGCGGCCCTGATGCTTTTCGCCCCGCTGCCCCACACCGCCGGTCTCGTGACCGACCTTGAGGGCCGCTTGGCCGAACGCGCTATCACCGCCATTAAGAGCGAGTTGCGCCGCCGTAAGCAGTTGCTCAAAACGACCGCCGCCACCCAAGGCGTGAAGGTCGAGAACATCAGCGATTACCGCGCCTTGGCCGCCCGCAAAAAACTGCCCCCGCTGCCGAACCTGCTGGTTATTGTGGATGAATTTGACGAACTGGCGCGGGGCAATCCTGAGTTCGTTGCCGAACTGATCCGTGTGGTTAAGCAGGGGCGCTCGCTCGGCGTCAGTTTGCTCATCGCTACCCAACAGCCCGCCCGCGCCGTCACCGACGAGATTCGCAGCCAATTGACCTATTTCATCGCCTTGCGCTTGGGTGCTGCCGAAGACAGCCGCACGATGCTGCTCAAGCCCGACGCGGCTTTTCTGCCCACGGATCTGCCCGGACGCGCCTATCTGCGGGTTGGTAGCGACGCGCATCTGCTCCAAGTCGCCCAGGTGACGCGAGCCTACCAGCCGCCGGATGAGGCGGGCAGCGTTGGCCCACGGGTCAGCTTTGTGCGTGATGGGCGCGAGCAGCCGGTGGTGTCGGCGCAACCGGCGGTCGCCGCCCGCCACGAAACCGACCTCGATGTGCTGGTGCGGGCGCTCTGTGCTGCTGCTGCGGCGCGTGGCCCAGCCTATCCAGGCTGGCAACCGCCCCAAATCTGGCAGCCGCCCCTGCCGCCTCGCCTGAGTCTGGCGGCTGTCGCGTTGCCCGAAGCGACGTGGGCGGTGCCGCCTTCGCCCTGGATGCGTCAGGTGGTTGGGTTGCTCGATTTGTTGCAAGACAGCCGGCGGGAGCCGTTCGCGCTTGATCTTGCTGCGGGACATGTGGCAGTCATTGGTGCCCCGAGTAGTGGCAAAACGACACTTCTTCGCACGCTCGTCCTTGGTCTCGCCCTCAAGCATACGCCGAACGACCTCTGGTGCTATTTGGTTGATGCGGGCGGCCAAGGGCTTAGTCCGCTCGCCGGCTTGCCCCACGTTGGCGCACAGCTTCTCGCCCGCGAAGGTGAGCGCATCCGCCGCCTCGTGCGGATGCTCGACGCGGCCCTGGCTGAGCGCCAAGAGTTGTTTCGTGCCGCCGATGCCGCCGACTTGCCGACGTACCGCGCCCGCACCGGGGCCAGCCTGCCCGCCATCCTGGTGGTGTTGGATAAACTGGCGGTGCTGCGCGAAGAACTGCGCGACGCCAACGGCAACGAGGTCATTCTTGACGATTTGGTGCGCCTGGCCCGCCTGGGGCGACCGTTCGGGATCCATCTGGTAATAAGTGCTGACCGCGCCGCCGACCTGACCTACCGCCTCCTTGCGCTGCTTGAAACCCGCATCGCCCTGCGTCAGCCCGAACTGCACGACTACAACGAACTGCTCGGCACCCGCGTGAGCGCCCCGATTCCCGCCACGCTGCCGGGACGCGCCCTCGTCGCGCATCCCGACTACGGTGCCCTGGAACTCCAAGTCGCCCTGCCCGCCCTCACCGTTTGC
>CAIRDL010000293.1 GCA_903877345.1 uncultured Oscillochloris sp.
ATTGCTTGGCTATCGCCTGCGGAACCCGACATGGTGAAAAGCCCCAAGGCGTTGCTCGACCGCCTGACTGACGCGCTGGCCTACGCCGCGTAGCCAGCGCAGATGGATAAAGTCGAACTAAAATCCAAAAGCTAAAATCTAGAATTTCAAAAGGGGTATACTTGTTTTATGCTGTACTTGTGAGGTACGCCCTATGTCTGTTGACTTACTAAGCAATGAACAACTGAGCCAAGCGAACCACGACTTGCGCGCACGCTTGGCTGAGACCGAGCGCGCTTTGCAGTCCCGGCTGCGCGAGATCGCCGCGCTGCATCAGATCTCGGCGCTGATGTTGCGCGAGCAACCGCTTCGCGCTGTGCTGCACGAGGTGGTGCAGGAAATCAGTGCCTGCACCGGTTTTCCCATTACTACGATTGAGTTCTACGATGAAACCCGGCAAGTGATGGAGTATGTGGCGGCGACCGGCATTGCGCTGCTCACCGACCTCAGCGGTTTTACTATCCCCGTCGCAGCGACGCTCTCTGGGGTGGTGGCGCGCAGCGGCCAAGCGTTGATCGAGATCCGTGCGCTGGAACGACCCGAGTATGCCGATGTGACGCTCCGCCGCCTGGGTGTGCAGAGTTTCGTGTGTGTGCCGATGTACGTTAAGGGGCGTGTGATCGGCGTCGTCGCCCTCGCCCATCCCGAGAGCGTGCCGCTTGCTGCTGACTTGGTGCCAATGACCCAGAATCTGGCGAATTTCGTGGCTACCTTCGTCGCCCGCAAATGGGCCGAAGAGCAGCGTGCGGCCACCGAGCAGCAAGGCCATGAGGTGTTGGAGAAACTCGCCGCCGGGGTACTGTTGATGGACATCAACGGGCGCTACCTCCTCGCCAATGAGCGGGCCGCCAGTATGTTTGGCTCGACACCGGATGCGGTGATCGGAAAGACGCTCTTCGATTTCCTTGCCCCTGAAGTTGCCCAGAGCTACCTGGAACGCAATCGCGCCTTCATCGCCGCCCGTATCGCTGCGGAATATGAGGGCACGTTCACGCTCCCCGTCGGAACGCGCACTTTCTTCATCTCCGATCAGGTGTTGCTGGACGCGCAGGGTAACGGCTATGCACTGTTGAGCAGTTCGATTGACATTACCAAGCACAAACAAGTTGAGGCTGAACTCCAGGTCGCTTTGACGAAGTACCGCACCTTGTTCGAGGCTTTCCCCCTGGGCATTACCGTTTCGGATAGGAACGGCCAGATTGTCGAAGCGAACCTCACGGCAGAACGCTTGCTGGGCCTAGGGCGCGAGGAACAGCGCCAGCGCCAGATTGATGGGGCTGAATGGCAGATCGTGCATGCCGATGGAACCCCGCTGGCGTCCAGCGAATATCCTAGCGTGCAGGCGCTCAAGGAGCAGCGCTTGGTGTCCAATGTCGAACTGGGCGTCGTCACACCGGCGGGTACGACGACGTGGATCAACGTCACGGCCTCCCCGTTGCCACTCGGCGACGATGGCGTGGTGATCACCTACAACGACATCACGGCGCGCAAACAGGCCGAGGACAACCTGCGCGCCAGTGAGGCCCGCTACCGTAGCTTGTTTGAACACATGGCGGAGGGCTACGCTTACTGTGAGATGCTCTTTGTAGACGGGGTGGCTGAGGACTGGATCTATCTCGAAGTGAATGCTGCCTTCGAGACGTTGACGGGCCTGAAAGCTGTGCGCGGCAAACGGGTCAGCGCGGTGCTTCCGGGTATTCGTACCACCGATCCACAGTTGTTCGAGATCTATGCCCGTGTCGCCATGACCGGCCAACACGAGAAATTTGAACTGTGGCTCGCCACCCTCCAACAATGGTTCTCGGTCTCGGTCTATAGTCCTGCGCCAACCTACTTTGTGTCGGTCTTTGAGTTAATCACGGCCCGCAAACAGGCCGAAGAGGCGTTGCGCCGCTCCGAGTATGCCTTCCGTACGCTCTACGAGAATATGCGCGATGGGTTTGTCAGCGTGGATATGCAGGGTGTCTTTAGCCGGTACAATCGCAGCTTCATGGAGTTGCTTGGCTACACCGACGAGGAACTTGCCAAGCTTACCTACAGTGAGGTGACGCCGTCCAAATGGCACGCCCTCGAGGCGCACATCTTGCAAGAGCAGATCTTGCCCCGTGGCTACTCGGAGGTGTATGAGAAAGAGTATCAGACGAAGAGCGGGCGATCTATCCCCGTCGAGTTACGCACGATGCTGATCCGCG
>CAIRDL010000294.1 GCA_903877345.1 uncultured Oscillochloris sp.
CCAACGATGCCCATGCCGTCAGTCGTCGGTTCGACTGCCACGCCCATCGCGCTGAGGCCCGCAGCGACCGTGGCGATGCGGTCAGTCTCTTTAGCCCGCAGCTCTTGGGCGTCGCGGATCAGGGTGTCGCCGGTCGCACAGGCGGCGGCGACTGCCAGCACCGGCAGTTCATCAATGAGCCGAGGAATCAGCTCGCCGCTAATCGTCACGCCGCGCAACTGGGATGAGCGCACCGTGACATCACCAACCGGCTCGCTACCCTCAAAGCGCTCATTCTTGAGTTCGATCTCGGCCCCCATCGCCCGCAGGACATCGAACGCCCCGGTGCGCGTGGGGTTGAGCCCGACGCCAGCGGTGGTTAGTTCGGCGTCGGGATGGATCGCGGCGGCGACCCACCAGAAAGCCGCCGATGACGGATCGCCAGGGACGCGCAACGAGAGCGGATAGGGCAGCATCGGGTGGTCGGGCGGGTGCAGGACAATCTGATTGGGCCGCACTTGGAGGTCAAGGCCCATCGCCTGAAGCATACGCTCACTATGGTCGCGTGAGGCGATTTTGCCGGTGAGCGTGAGGCCACCTTCGCCACCGAGGGCGGCGAGAAGCAGGGCGGACTTGACTTGGGCCGAGGCGACGGGTAGTTCGTAGGTGCCGCCACGGAGGGTGGTGCCGCGTACCGCAAGGGGCGCACGGTCGCCGTTGTCGCGCCCGTCGAGTGACGCCCCAAGGGCGCGCAACGGGGTCACAATGCGGCGTTGGGGGCGCGAACGCAGCGAAGCATCGCCGGTCAGTACGGCGAAGAGCGGCTGTCCGGCGAGCAACCCCGCGAGCAGGCGCAAGGTCGTGCCGGAGTTGCCGCAGTCGAGCACCGTGGCGGGTTCGCGCAGCCCGCCACCGGCGGCGGCGGGACGCAGACCAACGCCGTTGATGAAGACCTCGTTCTCTTCACGACGCACTTCAACGCCAAGAGCCTGCACGCAGGCAATGGTGGCAAGGCAATCAGCACCGGGGAGAAAGTTGGTGATTTGGGCGCTGCCGGTGGCGATGGCGTTGAACATGATGGCGCGGTGGGAAATGGATTTATCGCCCGGCACATGGACGATGCCCCGCAGACGGGGCGGGGCGGTGAGGGTAATGCTCTTCATGCCAATGGTTGTTCGGGCGTGGTCACCAGCTTGTACCCGAACCCGCGTTGGGTGACCAAGTAGCGCGGGTGGGCAGGATCAGGTTCGATCCGTTGGCGCAAACGATAGACGAGGGCGTCAATCGCATTGTAATCGTCCACCTCGTAATCCCAGACTTGGCGGGCGATTTCGTCTTTGCTAATCACCTGGCCGCGTCGGTCATAGAGCATCTCAAGGAGCTGGAACTCCTTGACGGTGAGCGACGGTTGGAGCAGCGTACCTTTGAGATAGATCTCTTTAGTGCGACTATCAACACGCACTTCCTCACGGACGCTACGGAGCAATTCGGGAGGCAGAATACCCTTAACGGTAGCTTCGGGGTCTTGGAAGATAATCACCGTATTTGCGATGATGATCTGATCCTGATTATGCAGATGACAAAGCCCGACAATACGCTCTTGGTTGACGAACGTGCCGTTGGTGCTTTCGAGGTCACGAACCGCAAAGCCCTCCTCGGTGCATTCGAGGCGGGCGTGGCGGCGGGAGGCGAGGGGATGATCAATAACAAGATCATTCGCACCGTCGCGGCCAATGGTGATGAGTTCGCGATCCCATTCGAGCTCGCGATACTCGCCGTCTTGGCGCTTGATCATAAGCTTTGGCGCGGGGGCAGCGACCATGCCAGCATTCCTCGTACAGAGCTTTTGATACCCGGTGGGCCATATGGTACAATCGCACCAGTATGCCTCAATTATACCATCAGGGCAGCGAAAATACCACTCATCGCGCCGCTTTACGGCGCTTCACTATGGGGGCCGGGGCGGGCTTCGCTCAGTTCGCACGGCCATGTTGGCGGCAATACGCTGTTGCTTTTTTACCAAAAAAACCACAAAACCCACGCCGGCCAACCTACACTTGGCTGCGCTCTGTACCTCGCAAGCAGGGTCGCACCACCCCGCCACGAATGTTTGACACCCGGTACGAAAGCCTTCTGCGCCACCCCCACGGTTAGGTAAACTGAGGTGCGCGCCACCAGCATGAGGCGAGGTCGCTGTGGCAAGCTTGATCGGACGCCAGCTGGGGCGCTATGCGATCCACGCTGAACTGGGCCGTGGCGGGATGGCCCGCGTCTACCAAGCCCTTGATACGCTGTTGCAGCGCCAAGTGGCGATCAAAGTGCTGGCCGCCCAACTGAGCCTCGACGAAGAGTTTGTGCGCCGGTTTGAGCGCGAGGCGACCACGGCGGCGAATCTGCGCCACCCTGCCATTCTGACGATTTACGATGTGGGTGAGCAGGAGGGGCTGCATTACATCGCGATGGAACTGGTCAACGGGCGCAGTCTCCACGCGATTATTGAAGAGCGCACAACCCTCGGCCTCGGCTACGCCGTGAGTTTGCTGGAGCCGGTGGCGCAGGCGCTTGATTATGCTCATGCCCAAGGCGCGGTTCACCGCGACATCAAGCCCCACAATATCCTGATTGACCATGATGGGCGGGTGCTGTTGGCCGACTTTGGCATCGCCCAGACGCCTGACTCGGACGGCGAGCGACTGACGCGCACCGGCGTGTTTATGGGCACGCCGGAGTACATCTCGCCGGAACAGGCCGAGGCGCAGCGCGTTGATGGGCGAAGCGACCTCTACTCGCTTGCGGTGGTCGCCTACGAGATTATCACCGGGCGCGTGCCGTTCGCCGGGGCCACACCGCAGTTGATTGTGGCACACGCGCAGTTGCCTCCGCCGCCGCCCACCAGCGTGCTGGCGCATCTCCCTGGCGAACTTGACGAAGTGCTGGTGCGGGCGCTGGCGAAACGGGCCGAACAGCGCTACCCCACCGGCAGCGCGCTCATTGCGGCGCTGCGGAACGTGGCGGAGCGCTACGGCACACCGTTGGCGACCCGCGAACAACTGGCGGGTTTGGCCGACGCCGCAGGTGTGACACCCCGCCCCCACATCCCCGCGCCTATCCCGTCGCCCCCGCCGCGCCCCAAGCCGCCCGTCGTCTCGCAGAACGTTAGCCAGCCCACGCCGCCGCCCACGCCAAACCCACGCCCCCCAGCGAACAACGGCGTTGCTCGCCCGCCCACAAAGCAGACGACTAGCGCTGTGAGTTCACTGCCCCTGTTGGTCATCGGGAGCCTGTTGGTCGTCGTGACCTTGGCGCTGCTTTTTGCTGTCGCGCAGGGGCTTGCCAATTCGGGCGGTGATCGTCCGACCGCAACGCGGGTGGCATCGCCGACCCTTGTGGTGCCACCGACCACGCGGCCCAGTTTGGTGGCGACGAGGCTTCCGGTGGTTGCCCCTACAGCGATTCCGCACGCGCCGGTCGCCACGGACGGGCCGCCCATTTCGCTCCCAGCCCCGCCGACGCTGGTGCCTGCGCCGCCCCCGGTGACCGCGCCGCCTGTGCCGCCGACGCTGACGCCCGTGCCGCCGCCGACGCTGACGCCCGCGTCGCCTGTGCCGCCGACGCTGACACCTGTGCCGCCGACACTAACGCTTGTGCCGCCGACGCTGACGCCTGTGCCGCCCACGCTGACGCTTGCGCCGCCGACGCTGACGCCCGCGCCGCCCACGCTGACGCCCGCGCCGCCCACGCTGACGCCCGCGCCGCCGACGCTGACGCCGACGGAAGAGCCGCCGCTGCTTGGCTCACCTACGGTGGTGACGCCTATTGTGACGCCGTACCCGTAGGGATTATTGTAGATTGTAGATTGTAGATTGTAGATTGTAGATTGTGGCGTTAGACAAGGCTCCATGCTACATTACAGTCTTGGCTGGCGCACAGCTTTCTGATGCGCTCGCCCTGATCCCTGATCCCTGATCCCTGAACCCGCGCCAACTATGCATGTCGCGTTTCTCATCATTGCCCATATGCCCTACCTGCGACGCGCCGGACGCCACCCGGCGGGCGAGGATGCGCTGCACACGCTGATTGCCCAAGGCTTGTTGCCTCTGGTCGAGATGCTGGCCGATCTTCACAGTGCGGGTCTGGCCCCACGGGTGGCGCTGGCCTGTTCGCCCGTGCTGATCGAGCAACTGGCCGATCCGGTGGTGCAAAAACATTTTGTGCTGTGGATCGAGGATCTGCTGAACCGCCGTCAGGCTGGCTTGCAGGCTGCCGAAGCCGCCGGGGATCGCCATGCCGCCTACTTGGAGCGTTTCTACCTCGAATGGGGGCGGCGGCGGTTGCATGCTTTTGAGGAGCGCCTTGACCGAGGGTTGCCCCAGAAGATTCGCGAACTGGTCGCC
>CAIRDL010000295.1 GCA_903877345.1 uncultured Oscillochloris sp.
TCCGTAGAGAAAAACAGTTCCAAACCCGTAGCGCAACACCAGCACAGTCATGATCACCCGCTGTTTCCCTTGAGCGCCCATCACGGATTTCCTTTAGTTTAGATTTTAGATTGCAGACAAGGTTTCAGAGGAGCCGTTTTTACTTTACAGGCTTGCTTGGCCCTCACCCCCCTTGCTCCCTCTCCCGCAGGCGGGAGAGGGAGCAAGGGGGGTGAGGGCTGGCGCGACAACAGGACGTTGCATCAGCCCTGCGGGTACGCTCACCCATCGCTGTCGTACCACCGACCGAGAGAAAGGCGCTGCCTTCGACCGAACCTACGAACGGAGGGCGAGACGCCCTCGCTCCCAGGTCGCACAACCCGCTACGGATTTCCGGCACGCTGTCCTCGGACGGAGCCATCCCTTTTCAGACAGCTTCTCAGAGTTGCACCTGGCCCTTGAGGAAGCGCACGGCGGTTTCGGCAAGGATGGCGGCCCCAATGGGCAAACAGCGCTCATCGAGGTCGAAAATCGGCGTATGGTGGGCGCGCACGACTCCATCGTCAAGGGCGGCACCAAGCATCAGCATTGCGCCGGGAGCCTGTTGGCACAGATAGGCGAAGTCCTCCGCCCCAAGGCCGGGAGGCGAGCGATCAAAGGCGTTGCTGCCAAGATAATCGCCCGCCACCTGTGCGAGCCAACCGGCGACGCGGGGATCATTCCAAACGGCGGGGTAGCCGCGCCCAATCTTCAGCCGGTAGTTGCCGCCGTAAGCTCGCGTCACCGCGAAGGCGCGCTCCGTCTCGACAAGCAACTGCTGCCGCACATAGTCACTGTAACTCCGTAGGGTGCCTTCGATCCGTACTTCACTCGGAATGACATTGGTGGCGCTGCCACCTTGCACGATGCCCACGCTAATCACCGCAGGCTCAACCGGATCAATGCGGCGGGCCTTGATGCCGTAGAGCGCGGTAAGCACTGGGATGAGCATAAAGATGGGGTCAGTGCCCTCGTGCGGCGAAGCGCCGTGGCCGCCGGTGCCAAGCAAGACCCCTGCGAAATCGTCAACGGCAGCGGAGTTCCAACCGGCGCGAATGGTAACTTTGCCCAGGGGCAGGGTCGAATCCACGTGGAGGGCGATGACGGCGTCAACGTTCGCAAGCGCGCCCTCTTCAACCATCCGCAGACCACCGCTCTTGCCCTCGCTGTCCCAAGACTCCTCGGAGGGTTGGAAGAGCAGGCGCACGCGGCCACGCAGCCCGTCGGTGGCGAAGCGTTCGTGTAACAGGCGGGCCACGCCGAGGAGGATGGCGGTGTGCGCGTCGTGGCCGCAAGCGTGCATAATGCCCGTTTGTGTCGAGGCATAAAGCGCATCAGTTGTCTCAAGAATGGGCAGGGCGTCCATATCGGCGCGAATAGCGATGATGGGGCCAGCGCCAGTGCCCAGTTCGCCCACCACGCCGGTCTTCGCAATGCCGGTCTGCACCCTGAAGCCGCCAAGGTCGTTGAGCGTAGCGGCGACAAGGGCCGCCGTGCGGGTCTCGGCGAAACTGAGTTCGGGGTGGGCATGCAAATCACGGCGCAGATGCACCAGGTCGTCGGCAAGCGCGTGGGCTTCGACGAGCATAACAACCCTCCTCGTAGGCTACGGGCGAAACCGCGCGATTATACCATCTCGGTGGGCGTGGTATAATCGCGCCCTAGTTAGCACCTCTAGTGTAGGTTTTGAGGAGGCCCGCATGGAGCGGCGAGTTGTTGTGACGGGAATGGGTGCGGTGAGCCCGTTGGGGCAAAACGTGGCCGAGTTGTGGCAGGGTATCAGCGAGGCCCGCAGCGGCATGGGGCCGATCACGCTCTTTGACGCTACCGGCTTTGATACGCGCTTTGCCGCTGAGGTGAAGGGCTTTGACCCGACCCAACATATGGATCGCAAGGAGGCCCGCCGCACCGACCGTTTTGTGCAACTGGCTGTGGCCGCAACCAATGAGGCTGTCCGCAACGCTGCATTGCAGATCACTGCTGCGAACCGCGATGAGATTGGCGTCTCGATTGCCAGCGGCATCGGCGGGATTGCCACCCTTTCCGAGCAGATCGAGGTGCTGCGTTCACGCGGCCCTAGCCGCATCAGCCCCTTTCTCATCCCGGCGATGATCACCAATCTCGCCACCGGCCAAGTCTCGATTGCTACGGGTGCTCGTGGCCCCAGCTTTTGCGTCACTTCGGCGTGTGCCAGTTCAGCTCACGGGCTTGGTGAGGCATCCGAAACGATCCGGCGCGGTTGGGCCAAGGCGATGCTCGTGGGCGGCAGCGAGGCCAGCATTACGCCTATTGGTATTGCGGGGTTCAATGCGATGCGGGCGCTTTCGACGCGCAACGACAGCCCCACCACCGCCTCGCGCCCCTTTGATGCTGAGCGCGATGGCTTTGTGATGGGCGAAGGGGCCGCGACGTTGGTGCTTGAGGATCTGGAGTTCGCCCAGGCGCGTGGGGCCACGATTTTGGCTGAAGTGGTGAGCTACGCCGCGACTTCCGACGCTTACCATATCTCTAATCTGGCCGAAGATGGCGAAGGTGTGGCCCGGGCGATCCGACTGGCGCTCAAACGAGGCGGGTTGCAGCCAAGTGAGATTGATTACATCAATGCCCACGCGACCAGTACGCCCGCTGGTGATCCCGTCGAGACGGCGGCACTCAAGCAGGTCTTTGGCGACCGCACCAGCGCCCCGCCGATCAGCGCCAGTAAGTCGCAGTTCGGCCACCTTTTGGGCGCGGCGGGGGCGATTGAGGCCATCGTGAGCATTTTGGCGCTCCAACACAACATGCTGCCGCCGACGATCAATCTTCAGACGCCCGATGCCGCTTGCGATCTTGACTATGTGCCGAATGCGCCCCGCCCCGCCGCCCTCAACGTCGTTTTGAGTAACTCGTTTGGCTTTGGCGGCCA
>CAIRDL010000296.1 GCA_903877345.1 uncultured Oscillochloris sp.
ATGTGCAGTTCGAGGTAAGCGGCGGCATTGGTCAGTTGCCGCCCGGCGTCCTTCGCCCGCCACAGATCAACCCCGTACGCCGCCAGCGCCGCAGGCAACGGCGTGCCCGCCTGATCACGCAGCTCTGCCAATTCCGCCGGTTCCATAAAGCCTGCACAGGCGCTTGAGCCGAACAGGCTGCGTCCGAAGCGCGCTCCTTCTTCGTCGGCCCAATCTACGAGGCGCACCGTGACGGGCGGCGTGCCTTCGGTGACGAGCCGCCGCAGTACCTCAAGGCCCGCCAAGAGGTTGAGGCTGCCGTCGAGCCATCCGCCATTCGGCACCGAGTCGATGTGGCCGCCGATAAGCAGCGCTTGGTCGCTTTCGCCGTGGAGCGTGGCCCACACGTTGCCCGCCTCATCGGTCACAACCTCGACCGGCAGCGCGGCCAATTTTCCCGCCAGCCAGACCCGTGCTTTGTCCCAAGTGGCGGTCCAAGCCACGCGCTGAGCACCGTTCGCATCGCTGGTCAGGGCACGCAATTCCTTCAATTCGGCGATCATCCGGGCGGGATTCAGAGTCGTGGTAGGCGACATGAGGACGCTCCTTTATAGCCCAAACGGCTGCCGGTGGATAAACTGACCTGTGCCGGCTTCACCATACCATTGCCCGTCGTCCACCAACACGCGCCCGCGACTGAGGACGGTGCGCGGGGCGCCTACCACTTCCCAGCCTTCGTAGAGCGTGTAGTCAGTGTTTTGGTGCAGCGTGGCCGCGCTGAGCGTGCGCCGGGCGTTCGGCTCCCAGACCACGAGGTCGGCGTCGGCACCGGGAGCCACCGTGCCCTTACGCGGGTAACAGCCGAAGAGCTTGGCCGGATTGGTCGCACACAACTCGACCCAACGGTTCAGCGAAATGCGGCCCGTCCGCACACCGTGGGTGTAGAGCAGCATCAGGCGCTCCTCGATGCCAGGGCAGCCGTTCGGAATCTGGGCGAAGCTGGCCCGTCCCAACTCTTTCCCCGGCACTTTGCCGTCGCTGCCGCCCGCAAACCAGAAGGGGCAATGGTCGGTTGAAACCACTTGGAGGCTCTGGTCGGCCACGCCTTGCCAAAGAGCGGCGTGGTCATTCGCGGTGCGGAAGGGCGGCGAACAGACCCACTTCGCGCCGCTGTCGTCGGCTTGATCCAGGTCGTCTTTGGTGAAGAAGAAATACTGCGTGCAAGTCTCGGCAAAGATGCGGTCACGCAAGCCACGCTGATGCGCCAAACGCACCGCCTCAAGCGCCCCGGCGTTGGTCAGGTGAACAATGTAAAGGGGCGCTCCGGCCACCTCCGCCAGACGAATGGCGCGTGCCGTGGCTTCCGCCTCCAATTCTGGGGGACGGGTCAGGGCGTGATACTTTGGGGCAAGGTTGCCCGCCTGTACAGCGGCTTGCACCAACAGGTCAATCACATCGCCATTTTCAGCATGAACCATGATCAACAACTGGTGCTGGGCAGCCTGTTGCATCGCCCGAAAGAGCGTCGCATCGTCCACCTGAAGCACGCCCTTGTAGGCCAAAAAGAGCTTCATGCTGGGAACGCCGTAGGCGCTTGTTTGGGGCAACTCCGCCAGCACGCGCTCATTCAGGTCGGTAATCGCCAGATGGAAGCCATAGTCGAGCACCGCCTTGCCAGTCGCCTTGGCCTGCCAGAGATCGAGCGTCTCACGCAGCGTCGCGCCCCGGGGCTGGATGGCGAAATCAATGTGCATCGTGGTGCCACCAAAAGCGGCGGCGCGGTGTCCCGTGAAAAAATCGTCGGACGAGACGGTGCCGCCGAAGGGCATGTCGAGGTGCGTATGCACATCAATGCCGCCGGGAATGACGTAACTGCCCGCCGCCTCAATGACGCGGTCGCCCTCTAGGTGCTGCCCGACGGCGACAATCTGTTCGCCCGCGATCAGTACATCAGCCACGAAGGTATCACTCGCCGTCACCACCGTGCCGCCCTTGATCACTGTATGCATGCTGAAGGATTCCTTTTGTGTTAGTACCGCTGACTGCTGACTGCTGACCGCTGACGGCTGACGGCTGACCGCTGACCGCTGACCGCTGACCGTTGACCGTTGACGGCGGCAAATCTGCAATCTACAATCTACAATTCCGGCACCCATGCCAGAGGCCCGCACCCCCAGCCGAAGCATAGAAATGCGGGCCTCCACTGTCTACAGCCGCTCGAAGATGCCAGCCGCACCCATACCGCCGCCAATGCACATCGTCACGAGGCCGTAGCGCCCGCCCCGGCGCTCCAACTCATCGAGCAGTTGCACCGTCAGCTTGGCCCCCGTGCATCCCAACGGATGGCCGAGGGCGATGGCCCCGCCGTTGACGTTCAGCTTCTCCATGTCAATGCCAAGCTCACGGGCCACGGCGAGCGCCTGCGCCGCGAACGCCTCATTCAGCTCAATCAGATCAATGTCGCTCAGGCTCAGGCCGGCGAGCTTGAGCGCCTTGGGGATGGCGACCACCGGGCCGATGCCCATCACTTCGGGGGCCACGCCGCCGACGGCGAAGCTGACGAAACGGGCACGCGGCTTAAGACCGAGGGCGTCCGCTTTCTCACGGCTCATCACCACGACGGCAGCCGCTCCGTCGCTGGTCTGCGAGCTATTCCCGGCGGTGACGCTGCCCTTCACGGCGAAGGCGGGCTTGAGTTTGCCCAGCGCCGCGAGCGACGTATCGGCACGCGGCCCTTCGTCTTGGGTCAGGTTGCGCGTGCGGGCGGTGCGCTTGCCGTCAGGGCCGATTTCGACCAACTCGACCGCAACCGGCACGATACCAGACGCGAAATAGCCTTCGGCCTGGGCGTGCAGGGCGCGTTGGTGCGAACGAAGGGCAAAGGCGTCTTGATCTTCGCGGCTCACCTTGAAGTCGCGGGCGACATTTTCGGCGGTGAGGCCCATCCCCAAATAGACCGCCGGGTCGCTCTGGGCCAAGTCAGGATTGGGCGAAAACTTGTGCCCGCCCATCGGCACCATGCTCATACTCTCGGCCCCACCCGCGACAATGATCTCGGACTGGCCCAGCATAATCTGTTGCGCCGCCGTGGCAATCGTTTGCAGCCCCGAGGAGCAGAAACGGTTGATGGTGACGCCGCACACACTATCGGCAAGCCCGGCGCGTTGGGCGGCGACGCGGGCCACGTTCATGCCCTGTTCGGCTTC
>CAIRDL010000297.1 GCA_903877345.1 uncultured Oscillochloris sp.
AGTTTCGGCCTCGGCGGGACGCTCTTCACGCGGCGGGCGGGGCGGGATGTGGGCCACGAGAGCCGCGACTTCAGCCTCAGCGAGGGGCCGATATTCGCGCAGCGGCAGATCACCAAGCAACAGATCACCCTCACGCACGCGGATCAGGCGGCGCACCTCATAGCCAAGCGCCTTGGCAGTCTCGCGGATCTGGCGCTTACGGCCTTCGCGGAGCACCACGACATACCAGATCCCTTCGTCTGTCGTTTCGGTGAGCGCCACCTTCGCGGGGGTCGTCAACTCACCGTTCAGCAGCAAGCCAGTGCGCCACTCGCGCAGGGCGTCGGCCTCCAAAGGCCGGTCGAGGAGCACGCGATACTCTTTCTCGACTTCAAACTTCGGATGCGTGAGGTGATGGGTCAGTTCACCATCATCGGTGAGCAGGATCAGCCCTTCGCTATCCACGTCAAGGCGTCCGACGGGGAAAACGCGGGCGGGCACATCAACCAACGTGATAACCGTCGGGCGACCGTGGGGATCATCAACGGTCGAGACAAAGCCAGCCGGTTTGTGGAGCATGATGTAGGTGCGTTGGCTGGGCTGACGCACCGGCGCACCATCAACGAGAATCACATCCTGCTCAGGGTCAACGCGGGTGCCGGGCTCTTGCACAACGCGACCGTTCACGGTAACGCGCCCGGCGGTGATTAGGGCCTCGCAATCGCGGCGGGAGGCGATCCCGGCGCCGGCGAGGACTTTCTGTAGACGTTCTGCGCTCACTGAAAACCTTCCTACGACCAGATGTGGGCCATGCAGACAACGCGCCGACCATCGCCGCGGCATCGCGCCGTGGCGCTCAGGCGAGCGCTGAGGGGCAAAGGCTAAGTTACAATACGAGGGGGTAACGTGTGTCTGAGTATACCACACTGGCCCCGTCGTTCGGAAAATTGGGGTGACGTGACGTTTTGCACTAGGAACTCAGACGCTGTACTAGCGTTAGCAGAACTCTTACACTCACCGTCGGAAGAGCCGGAAAGCGTATGCTACAATAATTGGGCCTGTCGGCTCTCCGGCCCCTTGTCGGGGGTTCCGTCGGGCCGGGCCGCACAGCCCGCCCGTTACCTGCGGAGGCCCGCCAGCAACCAGTCAAGCGAGGTAGCTCGAATGAGACTAGAGCGTTTCACGGAAAAGGCGCAAGATGCGTTTCAGAACGCCCAGGAGATCATGCAGGAACAGCATCATACCCAACTGGACGTTGAGCACGTCTTTTTGGCGATGTTGCGGCAGCGCGATGGCTTGGCAACCCGTGCCCTCGTCCGTTTGAATGTTGACCCCGAAACCATTTCTCACCGCGTCGAGCGTGAACTCGAGAAGTCGCCCAAGGTCTATGGGCAGTACGGGTTCGGCAACCAAGTCTATGTCACCCCGCGCACCCAGCGCCTCGTGAAGCGGGCCGAAGAGGAAGCCACGCGGTTGGGCGACCAGTATGTGGGCATTGACCACCTGCTGATTGCCTTGAGTAGCGAACGCGAGGGTGCCTCCGCCCGCATCCTCAACGGTTTCAATGTTGACCAAGAGCGGATCTACCAGGCGTTGATGGAAATCCGTGGCGCGCAACGCTCGGATGATCCCGGTGCCGAGAGCCACTACGAGATTCTTGAGAAGTACTCGACTGACTTGACCCAGTTGGCCCGCGAGGGCAAGCTTGACCCGGTGATTGGCCGCGAGGCCGAGATTACCCGCGTGATCCGCATTCTTTCCCGCCGCACCAAGAATAATCCCGTCTTGGTCGGCGAAACTGGCGTGGGCAAGACGGCGATTGCCGAGGGGTTGGCCCAGCGCCTCGTCAGTGGTGATGTGCCGCCCACGCTGCGCGACCGCAAGCTGTTGTCCCTCGACCTCGCGGGCATGGTAGCCGGCTCGAAGTTTCGCGGTGAGTTCGAGGAGCGCCTCAAGGCGGTGATGGACGAGGTGCGTAGCGCTAAGGGCAAGGTCGTCATTTTCATTGATGAACTGCACACCGTCGTCGGCGCGGGGGCCGCTGCTGGTAGCATTGACGCCAGTAATATGCTCAAGCCGGCGCTCAGCCGTGGCGATATGCAGGTGGTCGGTGCGACGACGATTGACGAGTATCGCAAGCATATTGAGAAGGACGCGGCCCTCGAACGCCGCTTCAGCCCGGTGTTTGTGGAAGAACCCGATGTGGCGACGACCATTCAGATGCTGCGCGGCCTGCGGAAACGCTACGAAGAGCATCATCAGCTAACGATCAGCGACGAGGCGCTTGATGCCGCCGCCAATCTGTCGAGCCGCTACATCAACGACCGCTTCCTGCCTGATAAGGCGATTGATCTGATTGACGAAGCAAGCGCCAAGCTCCGCATTGACATCTTCGCCATGCCGCCCGATCTCAAAGCGAAAGGGGCCGAACTCGAACGGCTTCAGCGTGAAGAAGAGGAAGCCGGTGCCCACCGCGAGTACGAACGGGCCGCGTTGCTCCGCTCAAAGTTCCTCGCCCTCCAGACCGAGTTCGACCTCGAACGCGGCGCGTGGCTCATCTCGGCGAACCTCGACGAAGTGGTAGACGACGAGGATGTGGCGCAGATTGTGGCGAGTTGGACGGGCGTCCCCGTGAGCCGCATGCTTGAAGGGGAACGCGAGAAGTTGGTGCATATGGAGGAGCGCCTCCACGACCGGGTGATCGGCCAGCACGAGGCGATTGTGGCCCTGGCGGACGCCATTCGGCGGGCGCGCAGTGGCCTGCGTGACCCGCGACGGCCCATCGGGAGCTTTATCTTCGTTGGCCCCACCGGCGTCGGCAAGACGGAACTGGCGAAGGCGCTGGCCGAGTTCATGTTCGACAGCGAAGATGCCATGACCCGCGTGGACATGAGCGAGTTCCAGGAACGCCATACGGTCAGTCGCTTGATCGGATCACCCCCCGGCTATGTTGGCTACGACGAGGGCGGCCAACTCACCGAGAGCATTCGGCGGCGGCCCTACCAAGTGGTGCTCTTCGACGAGATCGAAAAAGCCCACGCCGATGTCTTCAATGCGCTGCTCCAGGTGCTTGACGATGGTCGCCTAACCGACGGGCATGGTCGCACGGTGGACTTCCGCAACACGGTGATCATCATGACCAGCAACGCGGGCACCGAGCACCTTCAGGGCAGCGGGATCGGCTTCTCGGCGGGGGCCAAGGGTGTGCGCCAGGTTGATCTGCGGGAGGCGCGCAAGAAGGTTGATGACGCCCTCAAGCAAGCTTTCCGCCCCGAGTTTCTGAACCGCATTGACGACATCATCCTCTTCCACCCCTTGTCAATGGAGGATCTGACCCACATCGTTGATCTCCAAGTTGCCGAGCTTGTCGGGCGCTTGCACGACCAAAAGATCAGTCTG
>CAIRDL010000298.1 GCA_903877345.1 uncultured Oscillochloris sp.
AACAGCGGTTTAGTGCAACCCAATGGGCTAAAGCCGCTAAAGCGGGTGAAGCCCTTCTATCCCAGGGCTACAGCTCCTCGGCTTTACGGGCTATTTCCGTAATATCGGTGGCAAGCACATATGGGTGGCGGCGCACCAACCCTGCCGCTAGGGCCGCTGGCACCTGGGTGTTGAAAAAAGCAACGCCATAGTGCCCCGCCGTCAGGGCACGCCGAACCTGGAGCATCCCTTGCAACGCCCCGCGCACGCTTTCAGGCAACCCAGGCAACCGAGCGAGCAAGGGGCTTGCACCCGCATACGTCACGGCGGCCCACCGACCCCGGATATGCCCATCTTGCTCGACGGCACGGCGCAGATTCTGGTAGTAAGTCTGGTGCCCCACATGTTGTTCCATCACAAATGTTACGTCCAAGTGGCTTGCGTCTGGATAGGTCATGGCGATCCAGTGACCTTGGCTTCGCTTTTCCTGCTCGATGGTTTGGCGTGGGTCTTGGTCGAAGGGTTGGTGTTTCATTCCAGACGCTACGTGCAACATGGGGGCTTCCTTAGTCTGATGCAAGCATTGATGTGGTTGACCCGGTCGGCTCGCGCTGCGCTTTGATCCGTGCTGGAATGCCCACGGCGGTTGCGCCAGCCGGAACATCGTTAATCACGACAGCATTTGCCCCAATCACTGCCCCGTCGCCAATCTTGATGGCACCAAGCACCCGCGCTCCCGCTCCAATAAAAACGTTATCGCCGATCTGTGGAAACTGCCACTCGTTCCGCATCCCAATCGTTACACTGGCGATAATGCTACAGTTACGCCCAATCTTGCGCGGAGCGATCACCGTCCCAACCGAATGTGCGATGTAGAGTCCACCGCCAATTTCGGCGCTAATCACCATCTCGAGTCCGTAGCGCCGATACAGTCGGCGCTGAATAAAGCCCGGAAAGAAGGGAATGCCCTTGGCTTTGCACCACGACCCCAACCGAAACCACAGCATGGCCCGCAAGGGCAAATAGCGGTAGCACAATTTCAGCAGGGTTCCCAGCGAGAGTTTTGCCTCGGCGTTGATTTGTCCAGGCACGATCCAGCGCCGTGCGTCTTGCTTAAAAAGTTCAAACATCGTTGCTCCCTCGGTCACCCTCGTAGGATGTTAGCCTTGCTTAAAGAGCCGCCGACGCTCGCCCAGTTCATCGGCGGCACCCTGGTAGTAGCGCAGGTTAAAAATCGCACTGTAACAGATGCGGGCAAGCCGTCCCTTGCCTAGCCCATTGAAATCGGCCAACGCTTTGATTAGCAACTCTCCCCGTTGGCTCAGGCGTGGGCGATCTAGGCAGACCCAGATTAGCACTTGGGTTAGCCGGTTCCGCAACGCAAACTCTTTCTGCATCAATTGGAGGAACGGGAGTTTGTGTTCGCGACCGAAGATAACATCATTCTGTCCGTAGACATACGGCGTCTTCAACCACGACTGGTAACTACGCTCCGCATAGTGATGCCCAATCGCCTGCGGGTTGAAGACGAACTGCAAGTCAAGCTTGTCCAACCGATAGGCCAATTCGACATCTTCAGCCCGCCGGAAGCGCTCATCAAAGCCACCCACCGCAAGCAGATGCTTCCGGGCGAGTGAGGTGTTGCCGGTGTAGAACTGCCGTGCGGTGGGTGTCCAACGGTTACGCTGCATCGCCGCGTACTGCTTGTCGAGCATCGCCTGTTCCCAGGCGACCCAGGGCGACAGCGTGAAGTCATGCGGGGCGAGCATTGGCCCCAGTACCACCAAGTTCGCCTGGGTGGCGTGGAGTTGCATGTGCTCGGTAATAAGCCTAGGAATCGGGAGCACATCGTCATCAATGAACAGGATGTATTCACCACTGGCCTGCCGAAGCCCGTGATTACGCGCTGCAGCTGGCCCTTGGTTTACCTGGGTCACAAAAATCAGATCTAATTTGGTCGAAAGATGCTGAAAGAAGGCATCGGTACCGTCAGTCGAGCCATCCGAGATAATGACCACATTGAACTGATCGTGGGGGTAGTCCTGCGCTTCTAGCGCGACAAGCACCTGTTTCAGACGTGCAAGGCGATTATAGGTCGGTATGATGACAGTAACACGAGGCATCCTCGTTGGTTCTCCGCTTGACAAAGCGCGACAGACTATGGCACAAGGATTAAGTTAATATCATCAAGATAAAAATAATCAAGAACATCAGTCTTTAGGTAGAATCCGGTGATATACGTATAATTTGGATCGTAAATCAGATCATCAAGCCAAACAAACACGTCAACCCATGCTTTCGCTGGGATGGTGTGATTAATCCCCAGAAAGTAAAGCCGGGTCTCTGAGAAAAGCGGCGTACTGTCAGTCACACGACCATCAAGTCTGACCGAAGTATCATTCGGCACCCAGTAGGGTTGCCGATTACTTCCTACCACCGTCACCAACAGCGCATCATTGGGAATCGCGCTCCGGCCACCACTCAGCCTGAAGTGTAAGCCCAGCACTTTGTCGCGGCGGAAAGGTGTACGCATCCCGCGTTGCACTGTGAAATACAAGATCCCAACGCTCCCTTGCTTGGTCGCCTTCAGCGCATAACGTCCCTGCGCCACAAATTCGCGACTCTGGAGCGTAGAAGTAACTTGGGTACTCTGCGTAAGCGTCCAACTTGCATTGAGCGCGTCATCATAAATGACCACCTTGGGCAAGGCCAAAGTGGTGGGGCTAAGCGCCGGATCGCTAGTGGCTGACAGGTCAGTCGCGTTCTCCGGCGATGCCAGCAAAGGCAACGCGGTGGGCGGCACCCCAAAAAGGGCGGCGTCTGTGGGTGTTGGTTGCGTCATCCCGCTCGTTTCAGGTTTGCTTGGCGCCCGTGACCCACAGCTGATCAAGACGCCTAGCGCACCAAGAGCGACGAGCCGAATGAGTAATCTGAGCTGAAAAGAGCTGATCATAAACAGACTATGTAGGGAGTAACACGTTCCTTATGACTAGCGCCTACCTACTCAAAAATGCCCTGGGGCAGCCAGTTGGTTTGGCCGACGCGGGGCCAACGGCGGCGTTGCTGGCCCTGGATCAGCCTCGGGAACGGACTGCCAGGGCCAGCGTTGTACCGGCACGGGCAGTGGGCGGGCCAGAATCAGCGGGAGGCTATTGAGCAACCCCATCATTGTTCCAACCAGCAACATACTTCTGGTATCCCAAGACATATCCACATAGGCGTAGACAAAGTGTGTCAGGATGTAGAGGGTTGCGGTCAGCGCATAGGCGCGCATCGGACCGCGTGGCATGATCCAGATCAAACGCCCGCCCAAGGTCATGCTCATCCCAAGCAGCAGCAGTAAGGCAAAGAAACCACCCATGCCGATCTTCATCCAGATCCACATAATCGAGTTATGGGTGATATATTCCCACCACGCGAACGATTTACTGATGTCAGGCATCGGGTAGGCAATATAGAACTTTTGACCAAAGCCAAGTCCGGACAGCGTCACCCGCGAGATGGTGAACATACTGTTAAGGTTCTCAATGTCGCGGTAGATATTCGAGGCGGCATCGCGCACCGTTGGTTGGCCGACCACCGAACGCACCGCCCGGGCGATGATTCCGAAAGAACCCTCGTTGTTCCAGAAGGCCGCCAAATAGGCGAAAAAGCCCACCGTCCCCGTCGGCGTGATTGCCCAAAAGAGCTTGCGGTGCTCACGATAGAGCAACAGGAGGATCACGATGGCCGCGATGCCGAGGGTTAGGAAGCCCGCCCGCCGATGATTGGCGAAAAAGCTGTACCAGACGGGCAAGGACATCAGCGGCATGAACAGGCGTCTTGATAGCGAGTCATGGTAGATCCAAGCCGCGATCATCAGGATAAAGAAGACGTTGAAATGGATGGACATCGAGTGTTCGGCGATCTGTTCAACTGACCCCACATCCCATTGGAGCACCGTGGCGATGTAGATGACCCCGGCAATCGCCTTGAAGAACAGCGCGTTGATGATGACCCAGAAGAGCGTATTGATCTGAGATCTGGTTTCGATCACATTGCTCGTCAAAATCAGCAGCGCGTATAGGTAATAGATGGGCCTAGCCTCCCAGAGGCCAATCACCACATTACCCCCACGGGCCAGACCATAGACGAGGCCATAGGTAACGAAGCCCAGAAAGAGCGACGCCGCCCAGAACAGGGGGCCGAAGTAGACGCGGGTACGGCGTTCCACCGCCATCCGACCGAGCCAAACAAGCAGCGTGATGACGATGTAAAGTTCGAGGGGACTGATGATCAGCGCCTTATTCAAATACAGCAGCGACTCGAGGCTCGAAAAGTTTTTGGTGAAGGGATACCATGAAAGGAGAAAATCGTCGCCGAACAAGCCTAGGCCCATGATAAGGTAGACACCATAGCGCGGGTTGTAGAAGATGGCGACCATCCCGGTGAGGTAGATTAGCCAGACCAACAGCACTGGCGAGGACAACCCCCGCAGCATAAGCACACCGGAGCCGAGACTTACGCCGATCAGCCCGAGGTACATCGCCCACCAAGCGACTTGGGAACGGAGCGCCTGCGAGCGGGCGGTCGGCATCTTTAGGGTCAAATAGGCATCGCGCATGATCCGGTTTCACTTCCTGGCTTGGGGCCAATGCCTCACTCGGTTGCCGCTGCCCTCAGATCATGCGAAAGAAAAAGTACCCGATCATCATGGCGATGCTAAACCCAGCTAAGATCCACGTAAGCCGAGACACCTTGAGGTGCGAGGTAAACATGCCCAAGCCGAGACATGCCAGCACAAAGAAGAGGAAGAACTTCATGACCGCCTACTCCTGTGGAACGAGGGTTCGTAGCCATGCTGGCGTCTTGATGGTGACTTGGTTCAGAATGACACCGAGCATCTTGAGGTGCTTAATCTGATCCAGGGCGCGCTGCACTGTGGGTGTCGGGGTCACGCCATGACGCACCACCATGCAACAGGCTTCACCTAACGAGGCCAACGCAATGGCATCGCTACTCGTCAGGATTGACGGCACATCGAGTAAAAGATAGTCAAAATGCTCGCTCAAGTCACTGATCAGGGTACGCAACCCAACGCTTCGGGCCATCGTCGGGCGTTCGCCGAGCGGCAGTTCACCGGCGGGCAAGAGGCAGAGATTGTTCAGCTTCGTCCAGATCAGCGCTTCATCGAGCGATGCCGTGCCGGCGATGACCTGGGCAAGCCCAGGGTGGTTGGCAAACGCCGCGCTGGTCGCGGTTGCCGATGCGGATGGCATCGCTTTGCGTCCACGCCGCCCCGGCGGTTGTTGGAGCGCGGGATCAAGTTGGGCAATGATCCCAGGCGTCCACCAATTCAGATCAACCACGCAGAAGCGATCCGCCATATCGTGCGCCATGGTCGTCGCGAGGGCGAGTACCGTATAGGTAACGCCCTCACCCTGGAGGGCCGAGGCGACGACCATCCGTTGCGGCAAAATACCGTTACAAGCCAGGGCGGTCGTCATCAACCGAAAATTGTTCACAATCTCGGCGTCAAAGGTGCGCTGAAGTGCTCCGTTGGCCGCTTCGAGCGTTAGCGGCGTACTGTACTGGTTGGCCTTCTGCGCTTGCTTGCGTAGCTTCAACATTGGCTCTTCCATCGGTGCCAGGATGCGGCAAAGCTGCAAGCTGCAACCTTGGCTAAATTTGCGGTTGGAGGGTCGTGGGATCGGTCGGTGAGGCACTCTCGTCGCTAGTCACGGCTTCGCCGGGCGTTGTTTGGGTGACGGACACGGGTTGAACCGTTGCGATTCCGGTCGGCACCATCGCTAACACTGGCAGACTCAGGCCATAGCGCACATCAACCGTAAAACGTAGGCTGCGGTCAAGCAAGGCCCCAGCCGCAATGCCAGCAAACACCAAAAAGAGACCAACCGCCAGGAAGATGGCGAGATTCTGCATAACTTTCTTCATCGAGGTCGCCGTCTGGGTTGGCATCTGGGGTTGGTCAATCACGAGGTAGGTCTGACGGATCACACTCTCGGACTTCACCTGGGCCAAGCGGGCACTCTCCTCGTTCGCTTGGGCCGCTGTAAGGCGATCCTCGGCGTTCTTGACGGTTGTTTGGAGACGCGCAATCTCCATCAGTTCTTCCGGCGGGCGGTCACCGCGAATCGGCTGCTGGTTGGCATTGAGATAGTAAATCAGTTCGCTACGGGCCGCATCTACGGCATCTTTGTAGGGTTGGATCTGCGCCTGGAAGAAATTCTGGGCGGCGGTACTCTCCTGGAAGTCGTTATTCAACTTCCACCGGACATACGCCTCCATAACGGCGAGTACCATCTGCTGGGCTAACTTCGGATCTTCGCTCGTGACGTTGATCTCAATCAGCTTGTCACCGCGTGGCTGGACGGAGAGCGCATTGCGGAGATAGGTGAAGGTGCGGTCAACCACCTCGGGGCTGTCCGCCATATTCTGTTCGAGATCCGTCTTCTGGATGACTGACCGGGTAAAAGCACGGCTCCCAATCAACTCATCAATCTCGTTGGTCGTCGCTTGCGCGGCGGTCACCCACAAGGAACCACCGCTGTTGCTTGAGGTGAGTGCGGCAAGGAGGCTGTCTTTTTCGACATAGAGCCGTCCGGTGGCACTATACGAGACTGGCTCGCTGGAGATAAAAGCAGCGCCCGTACCCAGCGCAAGCACCAGCGGCAGGAGGTACAGCCAGCGATGGCGAAAGTAGCTCTCCATGAACCGTAGCAGTACAATGCGAACCATAGTGTTATCCCTAGAATTGAGTGTGCCTAAGCCAAGGTTTCAGGTGTCGGGTTTCAGGTTTTTAGGTCGAGCGCATCAGGAAACCATGCATAAGCCCGCTGTTGCTGCGATCCGCCGCCATATGGCTCAAGTAAGCCTTTGCAAAGGGTTCTAAGTCACTGATAGCATAGGACAAACGTTTTCACCTGTCAAGGGCAGTTCATTCCGGCGCGATGGGCGCAGCCCTTGGCCGAGGTTGGATAGATCAGGGGTAACGCCTCCCACGTAGGAATCCCTGCGGTACGCTCCAACTTGAGCGCACCGCTCCGCATAAGTTGTTCGAGTTCGGTACTTGAAGGCTGGTAGGGGTTGTTCATCCTGTACGGCCTTCCTGCTTCTTAGTGCGGACACAACACACGCTGCTGGGTGATCCCATCATAGCATGATTGCCTTTCGATGAGGTTTCAGGTCGAGCGTATTACGCTGCTCTGCGTGCGCGAAAACTGTAAGGCAGCCACGAACCTTGGTCTTAGACATGCTTCAACCCAGCTTTACAGTTTAGAGCCACGGAAAGGTTCAAGCATCCAGGGCGTGCAAATGATCCGTGCTGCGTGATCCGTGGCGTGGCCGGGCCGCACCCTGACCGATTACGGATCACGCGGCACGGATCAGACGGGATGTTTTAAATCTTCCGCTTCTCTTAGTGATCTCACGTAAAGCCGCAAAGCGCATGCGAGCTAACGCTTCAGCGGGTTTGCGCCCGCCAACTCCACAGCAAAGATCATCACCCCATCTTGGGCGTAGACCTGGGTGAAACCGGGGCGTCCCGCGAAGAGTTCGGCCTGGAGCGGCCCCTTCCCTTCCGTCAGGTAAATATGCGTAATCCGCTCGGCGGCGATAAGGTCGAAAATGCTCTGTTCGGCCCCGGGCGTGTAGTTTGCGACAACGTCGGCAACCGCGTTGACGTGGGCGACATAGGCGGGCGTTCCGTAGACATACATGACGGGCGGCATGGTCGTGTAACGCCCAGCCAAGGGCAGCAGCCACCACCCGCCGTCGGTACCCCGGCGGGCTGAAGATAGCCACGGCCCTGCGTTGACGAGGAAGCGGGCGTCAGTTGGCGTATTGTCCACCACCCACGCAAGCGCCGCTCGGTCGGCGGGGCCAGCCAGCACCGTCGCCTGGTTGATCACATTGGCCCGGTTGGCTTGGGCACCCCAAAGACCAGCCACCACGAGGCTCACGGCCCAGATTGGCCTTAGGTAGCGGGCAACGTTGGGGCCGAAGTCAGCCAAGCGCGTATCGAGCAGGGCCGCCCCGCCGCCGATCAGCAGCGCGAGGGGCAGGAAGAGACTGATCACGACCGCATCGTTGGTGATCAGCCAAAAGTAGGGCAACGGCCCCACTGCGGCCCCCAACAGCAGCACCCCGCCAATCGCCGCCAGTCCGAATCTACGCTGGAGCAGCGCCGCGCCAAGCAGCACCGCGCCCGTTGCCGCCAACAGGTAGGTGAGCAGCCAAGGATTCGCCATGAGCGCCAGCAGTGCCATCCAGAGGATGACGCTTGCTGCGGCTTGGCTCCGGCGGCGCAGGCCCGCCCAAGCGCCACCCAGCGCCAAGGCGACCAACAAGCGGTTTGGCGCGACCCAGAGCAGTCCGTCACTCAAAGCGTTGTAGCTACCACCCCCGACAAGGCCACCGTCAGCTACGGCGGGCAGCAACGTTCTGGTAGCCAAAAGCGCCAGCCAGGGTGCCGTGAGCACAACGGCGGCAACCGTCGCCGTTGTGGCAGCGATGAGTTGCGGCCTGATCACGGCCCAGCGCTGCCCGCACGCCCAGACAAGGCTGAGGGCCGCGAGCAGGGCCGCACCGAGGAGCAGCACACGAAAATGGATCAGGCTGAGTCCGGCGAGACTAAGCGCCGCCACTACCCACCAACCGCGCCCGCGCCCCGCCAGACCTTGGTGCCACGCAATCGCCAGACCCGGCAGCACTAACAGCCCCGTAAGTTGGGTGTAGCGCCCCCACGAAAGGTAGTAAGCGGGCATCAGGGAGACCAGGCCGACCACCAAGGCGGCGACAGATGCAGCCATCGGGCGACGCCAGAGCGTCAAGGCGAGGGCCGCCACCGTCAGGGCTTGGAGGGCGTTGAGGATCTGGCCGGTCAGCAACATACCGTCGGGCAAGCTCATGGCGCTGAGGCGCAGCAGCGTGGCGATGACCACGTGATAGCCCCAATGGTAGGGCAACTGACTCACTGGCAGGTAGGGCATGAGTGAAAGCGGGGCCGTGCCAGTCTCGACGGCGATGCGCACAAGCAGCGCATGGTGGAGCGAGTCAACCCACGGTGGTAGCACCAAATCGGCGCTTTCGATGAGCCGCAAAGCTAGGGTCATGAGGAAAAAAATGCCGGTGAGGGTGCCGCCCCAGCGTTGCCCAGCGGTCATTGGCCCAGTGGATGCTGGCTGACCCAAATCATGCCAAAGCGCACCAAGGGTGAGCAACGTGAGGATTCCGGTCGCACCCCAAAGGACAGGCGTGCTAATGGCAAGCCCACCAGCCCAACACCACTGATAGATCAGCGCGATTACCCCAAGGCTCAGGCCAAGCCAGACCGCGAGACGGGCGAGGATGGGCAGGCGGGCTGCCGTCAAGTGCCGTTCGACGAGGTAGCCTGGAGCGAACAACATCAGGGGCAGCGCGACCGTCATGCGCCCGGTCGGCCCCGCGAGCGTGGCGACCACGGCGGCCAAAACGACCGCAATCAGCAGCCTGCGCCCAGTGGTGAGCAATCTGGCGAAAGCCATGGTTGAGCTTTTAGACAAGGTTTCAGATGTCGGGTCTCAGGCTTCAGATCAAGCGCAGCAGAATGCCTTTTTTTACCCTGCGTGATTGATCGCCCGCCACACCTTTTCTGCACTGAGCGGCAGATCAAGGTGTCGCACGCCAAGATGCGCCAGGGCGTCAAGCACCGCGTTGGCGACGGCGGGTGTCGAACCGATGGTAGCCGCCTCGCCAATACCTTTCACCCCCAACGGATTGAGCGGCGTCGGGGTCTCGGTTTGGTCTAACGTGAAGAGCGGAAACGTGTCGGCACGGGGCAGGGCGTAATCCATCAGCGAGCCGCTAATGAGTTGCCCGCCCGCGTCGTAAACCGCCTCTTCAAGCAGCGCTTGGGCGATGCCTTGGGCCAACCCGCCGTGAATCTGTCCCGCCACGATCAGCGGGTTGATGCGCGGGCCACAATCGTCCACCGCATAGTAGTCGCGCAGCCGCACCACGCCGGTTTCCAGTTCGACTTCAACCACCGCCACATGCGCCCCAAAGGGATAGATCAGATCTGGCGGGCTGAAATAGTCCGTCGCCTCCAGCCCCGGCGTGAGGTCGGGCGGCAGTTTGGTGCTATAGGCTTGGCGCGCAATCTGGGCCAAGCTCAAGGCGCGGTCGGGAGCACCGCGCACGCCGTAGCGGCCCGCCACCAGTTCCACCGCATCAGGGCTGACCTTGAGCATATGGGCGGCGAGCCGACACGCTTTGGTGCGGATTTGCGCCGCCGCCTGCATCAGCGCCCCACCGCCCACCGCCAGCGAACGCGAGCCCATTGTGCCGACGCCCATCGGCGTCATGGCGGTGTCACTGGCGCGAAAGACGATCTGGTTGAAGGGTGCGCCAAGCTGGTCGGCGACAATTTGGGCGAACACCGTGCCCGTGCCCTGCCCGTGGGGCGAAATGCCACTGGTAATCGTCACCGTGCCACTCGGCTCGACCCGAATCTGAGCGCTCTCGTAGGGGCCGAAGCCACACATCTCGACATAGCAGGCCAGCCCAAGGCCGAGTGCCACCGTGCCATGTTTGCGGCGCTCAACTTGCTCATCCCGCAACGCGGCATAACGACTGAGGTTCAGCACTTTCGTCAGAGCCTGAGCATACATGCCGGTGTCGTAGGTAAGGCCAGTGGGGGTTTGGTAGGGAAACGCTTCGGGGGGGATGAAGTTGATGCGGCGCACCTCGGCTGGATCGAGATTGAGTTCGGCAGCGACACAATCCATCAGCCGTTCGATGTAGTAAGCCGCTTCAGGACGACCAGCGCCGCGATACGAAGCGACGGGCGTGGTGTTGGTGTAGACGCAGGTGGCTTCGAGATCCACACAGGGGATTTTGTAGACGCCCACCGCCATCGCCGTCGTGAGATCGGGCAGCCACGGGGCCAACGGGTACGCTCCCAAATCGGCGGTGATCCGCAGCCGCAGGGCCGTGATTGTGCCGTCAGCTTCGCACGCCGCCTCGGCATCGCAGACGTGGCCCCGCCCGTGGGTGGTGGCGGTCGCGTACTCAAGGCGGGTTTCGACCCAACGCACCGGGGCATTTAGGCGCAACGCCAGGGCCGTGCAAAGCGCTTCTTCGGGGTAAAGACCGATCTTGACGCCGAAAGCTCCGCCGACATCGGGGGCAATCACGCGGATGCGGCTCACGGGCAACCGCACCACTTTTGCCAACTCCGTGCGGATTTGGTGCGGCACCTGCGTGCTGGTGTAGACGGTAACGCCGCCACTCGTCGGGTCAGGCGTAGCGAGTACCGCCCGGCCTTCCATTGGGAAACCGAGCAGACGCTGGTTGACCATACGCTGCCGCACGACCGTCGTGGCGGCGGCAAAAGCGGCTTCAACGTCGCCCTTCGTGCGGCGGCGGCGATGGTCAATGTTGTTCGGCAGATCCGCGAAAATCACCGGAGCGTCCGGCTCAGCCGCTTGGAGCAGATCGCTAACGATGGGGAGCGGCTCGTAATCTACGCCAACCAGTTCGGCGGCGTCGAGGGCGGCCTCATAGCTAACGGCAACGACGGCGGCGACGGCTTCACCGACGTGGCGCACCCGTTCGACCGCCAAGGTGTAGCGCGTGCGTCCGGCGTAGTTCTGCTTGTCGCCACTGCCTTCGCCCGCGACGGCCAGTGGCAGCGGGGCGCACGCCTCAAGCAAATCGCGCCCGGTGACCAGGGCAACCACCCCCGGCGCAGCGAGGGCGTCCGCCGTGTAGATGGCGCTGATCACCGCGTGGGCGTGGGGACTCCGCACCAAAGCGACGTACAGCATCCCGGGGAGCTTGAGGTCGCTGACGTAGCAGCCAGCCCCGGTGATCAGGCGCAGATCTTCGTTCCGCTGCACCGGAGTGCCCATCAGCGCGGTGTTGGTCATAGGAACGTCCTTCAGGTGTTTAGGCTCAGTGATCTGACGCAAAGCCGCAAAGAGCATGGGGTAGGGGTCAAACGAGCTTGACAGTTTAGCGATCTGACGCAAAGCCGCAAAGTCGCAAAGCCGCAAGGAACGCAGCGACGCAACAGCTTGCATCGCTACCTGCTAAGGGAAGCGGATCTTTTTAATTATCCCATTGCGGGCATCATGTCACCCTGAGCGAAGCGAAGGGTCCCGGTCGGGATTCTTCGCTTCGCTCAGAATGAC
>CAIRDL010000299.1 GCA_903877345.1 uncultured Oscillochloris sp.
GCCGAAATCCCCACCGCACAGTTGGTCGCAATGCCCCGTTGCGGCCACTTCCCCCAGGTTGAAGCGGCCCGTCAGTTCCAAGGTGTCCTGGCGGGGTTCCTCGCCGCAACCCTTGACCAACCAGCCTAGCCGGGGTTTCAGCCTCCAACGGGCCCAGTCGCCACAAGCCGCTGGCAAGGCTTGACAAAGCTACCCGGTTCCTGTATAGTTCAGAACGCAGGTTCTATCTCGCCGACACAGGAGCTTATGGTCGTGGCCGCACCCAATCAGCGTCGCTGGGGCCGTTCGCCCGCCCAATCAGGTCAGGCTGCCGAGGAGCGTCAGGCGCGCTTCCGCCGCCAACCGCTCTTTCCTCTTGAGGCCGACGACATTCGCCCCAGCGCCCGCCCGCGCCCGCCCGCACCCCTGGGCGAGCTCTTGGGCGACATTGATAGCGCCATGCCCAGTAAGGCGCTGCCACGGGAACCCGCCCGCGATCCCAGCGCCCCGCCCCGTCGCCAAGCCTTTGCCGCCCCGCCGCGTTCCCCTGGTACAACCCAACCGGGTGCTGCCCATCCTGCGCGCCCCGCGCCAGGTGACCAATTCACTGAACATGTCGCTCTTATGCACGCGGCCCAACAACGCATGGAAGCCGTCAACCTGTACGAGCACCGCCTCGTCGCGGATGGGCCGTTGGGCAGCTTTGGCCCAGCATTGCCCCCGTTACCCGCGCTGCGTATGCCCCACTGGATCGGGCTAGGAATGTTCTTTTTGGCAAGCCTGCTGCTTGTTGTCGCCTTCACCAGTGGCAAAGAAGGCCGCAGCAAGCCGGTTGGTGATTATGTCCTTCGCGCTCCGCCTAGCCTTACCGCCAACCAGATTGACCGCATCCTCACCGCGTATGGTTCACCTGCGACGGGCACCGGCGCGGTCTGGTACAACCTTGGGCTGAAATACGGGATTGATCCCGCCTTCGCCATCGCCTTTTTCGTCCACGAAAGCGCAGCAGGCACAGCTGAGGCTTGGGCGGGCCAAAAGCCCGATGGCGGCACCACCCACAACATCGGCAACATCATCTGCGCCGGGTATGCCGCCTGCTACGGTCGTTTTCGTGACTATGCCTCGTGGTCTGAAGGGATTGAGGACTGGTATCGCCTCATTGATACCGAATACCTCAGAGGGCGCGATCATCAGACCGTCGCTGACATCATCCCCGTCTACGCCCCATCGGTAGAGAATGATGTCCAGGGTTATATCCGCGTCGTGCAGGCGCTGGTTGACGAGTGGCGCACGCAGGGAGGGCCGTAGCATGGATGACCGTCGGGGACACGCGAGCGGTGGGCGACTGTTGCTGCTCACCATCGTCGGTCTCGGCCTCGGCTTCCTCTGGCTGCGGGCGAGCGGCGAACCGCTGCCATTCAGCGCGTGGGGTACCCAACGTTTTGTCGCCGCAGCGAATCGGCCCGCCCGCCTGAGCGGTGTTGCCGCGCCAGAACAGGCTCAATCCGCTGACGAGCAGCAACCCTACGGCAACCCGCTCCAAGCCTCGAACACGATCATCACCCAAGGCTACGCGGAGGGCACCCACCTTCCGACCGCGACATGGGGCGCGCTCGACCTCGCCTGCGATAGTGACGGCGACGGGCGTGCTGACCCCGCCGGAACGCTCGGCCAGCCCATCTATGCTACCCACGCCGGTGTGGTCCAGACGACCGCCAATAGCTACCCGGCGGGCAACCACGTTTGGGTCAGCAACGATGCTTACCGTACCGGCTACGCGCATCTTGCCAGTTTCGCCGTTAGTGACGGCCAACCCGTTCGTCGGGGCGAATTGCTCGGTTTAGTCGGCGCGACGGGCTTTGCCTCTGGGCCGCATCTCGACTATCAGGTGTGGCGCAACCAGAACGGCACCTGGGTGAACGTCAACCCGCTCACCTATGGGGTACGCACCGCCGAACCATAGGGCTGCGCCATGCGCGGTTGGGGTCGCAACAATGGCCCTGCGAGGCCCGTCCAAGCGGCAGGAACGACGGAACGACCGTCGTGGCAGAAAGAGGAGTTCGCGATGCAACCGCGTCTCACGCGTAGCACCAGCGAGACGATGGTGGCGGGGATCTGCGGCGGGATCGCCCAGTATTTTAGCCTTGACCCCGTGATTGTCAGACTGATCTTTGTGCTCGTCACCCTCACTAGCGGCTTCGGGATCCCGGTCTATATCGTTTTGTGGATCATTATGCCGAAGGGCAACCAATCCATTCAGGGCCAGCAGCACTTAGCACAGAGCGCCAAGCCGTGCAGCCAAGCGGCGGCGCACCTCGAGCGTGAGGTGCTAGTGGGCCAGCGTCCAGGCCAAGTGCAATCACGCAACGGGGGCCTTGCGGGGATGTCGCCGACCCCGCCCGTCTACCACTTTGACCTGCCCACCGGCGAACCGCTAAGCCCTGACAGCCCCCAGACGGCAACGTTGCCCCCGTTGCCGCTAGGCCAACCAGACCAAGCAACCCAGCCGGTACCGCAGCGGGTACGCAACTGGAACACCCTGGGCCTTATCCTGATCAGCGTCGGTGCCCTCGTCCTGCTTGAGCAACTCGGGATCAACATGTCGCCGATCTTTTCGACGCTGCTAGTTGTGGCGGGCGTGATCCTGATCCGCCGCAAGCGCTGAGCGTTGCTCACGCCTCTTGTTCAGGTCGAGAAACCCGGTCTTGCTCGCCTGCCCATCCCGCAATCTCAGCCCAAAGCGGTACTTGCAAAACGCACATCTTTGCGGTATACTCTTCGTACAGGTGTTCGATGTCTGCTCTTGAGGCAGCAAACACCGTCCGTCTCTCCTTTCTATTCTTGGGAGCCGTCACGCCTCCCA
>CAIRDL010000300.1 GCA_903877345.1 uncultured Oscillochloris sp.
CCTGAGCTTGAGGAGCTTGATCTGGAGCAGTGGCGCGAACTGAACCGCGTGCGCGTGAAGAACCTCTTCGTGACGGCGCGCACCTTGGTCAGCGCGCAACCCGAGGCGGTGCCGTTCCTCGTGGCTGCCACGCGCATGGGCGGGCAGCACGGCTACAGCGCTGAGGGCGCGAGTTCGCCGCTGGGTGGGGCCGTCACTGGCTGCACCAAGGCGTACAAGCGTGAGCAACCCGCCGCTCTGGTGAAGGCGGTGGACTTTGAGGTGAGCCGCAAGAGCGTTGAGCCAGCCGAGACGCTGATTGCCGAGACCCTGCTCGATCCGGGCGTGGTCGAGGTGGGCCACAGCGACGGCCTGCGCTTTAGCGTGAGCCTGACGGAACACCCGGCTGCCGATGGGCAACCCGGCTTGGTGCTGAACCCCGCGACGGTTTACGTCGTGACGGGCGCGGCGGGCGGCATCACCAGCGCCATCGTGGCCGATTTGGCGAACGCCGGGCAGGGTGGCAACTTCTACCTGCTCGATCTGACACCCGCGCCCGAGGCGGATGACCAGCGCATCGCCCTCTTCCGCCAGAGCCGTGACAAGCTCAAAGCGGCCCTGATTGCCGAGGCTCAGGCCAAGGGCGAAAAGGTGACGCCGGTGCAGATTGACCGGACGATCATGGGGGTTGAGCGTTCGGAGGCGGCCTTGCGGGCGGTCGAGACGGTGCAACAAGCCGGTGGCACCGCCTTCTACCGCAGCCTCGATTTGCGCGACGGCCCGGCGATGACGGCGGTTGTGGATGAGCTCCGCGAGCGCTTTGGCCGCATTGATGTGCTGCTCCACGCGGGCGGCATCGAGATCAGCCGGGCGATGACCGAGAAGTCGCCGGAAGAGTTTGGCCGGGTCTTCGACATCAAGGCAGACGGTTTCTTCAACCTGCTACGGGCGGCGAAGGGCTTGCCCATCGGCGCGACGGTGGTCTTTAGCTCGGTGGCGGGTCGCTTTGGCAATAGTGGGCAGGCTGACTACAGCGCGGCCAACGACCTGCTCTGCAAGGTGAGTAGCAGCATGCGCCGCTGGCGCCCCGACACCCGCACCATCGCCATTGACTGGACGGCTTGGGGCGGCATCGGGATGGCGACCCGTGGCTCAATCCCTCGCATCATGGAAATGGCCGGGATTGACATGCTTCCGCCCGAGGTGGGCATTCCGACCATCCGCCGCGAACTGACGGCGGGCGGGGTGCGCGACGAGATTGTCGTCGGCCTGCGCCTTGGCATTCTGGCCCAGGAGTTTGACCCGACCGGTGGCCTTGACCCGGAGAAAGTCGCGGCGCACCTCGCCGCCCGCGAACGGCCCCTCGTAATGGTGGGTACGGTGCGTTCGGCGGGGCTCTACGAAGGGCTCGTCGCTGAGACGCCCCTTGACCCGGCGCAGCAACCGTTCCTCTACGACCACAAAATTGACGGCACGCCGGTGCTCCCCGGTGTGATGGGTACCGAGAGCTTCGCCGAGTTGGCGAGCTTGCTGGCCCCCGGCTTCCGCTTGGCCCACATCGCGCACGAACAACTCGACAGCCCGGTCAAGTTCCATCGCAGTCAGCCGCGCACGCTGATCGTCAAGGCGGTCGTGCAGCCCGTGGGCGACGGCGACCTCGTGGCGCACACCGAGTTGCGCTCCGTCTTCCAACCGGCGGTCGCCCCTGGCCGCACGCCGCCTCCGCCCCAGGAGACGGTGCATTTCCGTGCTACGGTGCGCCTGACCCGCACGCCCGCCACCGAGGTTCACGGGTCGCTGCCTGATGCGGGCGAAGGTGCCCGCGTGGTCGAGCGAGCGGCGATCTACCGCGTCTACTTCCACGGCCCGGCCTACCAGGTGCTCGAACAGGTCACGCTGAACGGCACCCGCGCCATCGGGCTGATGGCCGAAGCCTTGCCCGCCGATAGCGTGCCCGCCGACGCTGAGCATCTGATCAACCCGCGTTTGCTGGAGCTTTGTTTCCAGACCGCCGGGGTGTGGGAGATTGACCACACGGAGCAGATGGCGCTGCCTTCTTCCCTGGAGCGCCTGGAGGTCTACCGCGACCTGAACGAGGCGGACGGTGCCCGGATGTACGCCATCGTTACGGCGGCGGATGGTGGGGCCGCTTTCGACGCCCAGGTGGTGGACAGCAACGGCCACGTCTACCTGGCCCTGACGGGCTACCGCACCTCGCGGCTGCCGGGGACGGCTAAGCTGTAAGGCAAGGTTTCAGGTTTTAGGTGCCAGGTTTCAGGTCAAGCGCATCAGGAATTCGTGCGTGACCCAAGACCGTAAAAGAACCTACGGGCTTTGTCTAAGGCAGACAAGGTTTCAGAGGAACCGGTTTTACTTTACAGTCTTGCTTGGCCCTCACCCCCCTTGCCCCCCTCTCCCGCAGGGAGAGGGGCAGGGGGTGAGGGCGGAGTCGGCTACAAACTGTAAAGCATCCAAGAACCATGTCTTAGGACGCAGGGAGAAGCTTCACTGACACGCAGTATGACAATTCACTACCTCGTTTGTTGATGTACTTGGCCCGACCCCTGATCCCTGATCCCTGATCCCTGATCCCTAACCCCCAACCCCCAATGATCAACTGGCTCATCCAAACTGCAACCGACCTCCCGCCGCTCCCCGCCGAGGCATGGCTGAGCCCGCCAGAGCAGGAGCGCTTGGGTACGCTGCACATCGCCAAGCGCCGCCACGAGTGGCTGCTTGGCCGCTGGACAGCGCGGCGGCTCGTGCAGTTACACCTGATGGGGACGGGTTGCCGCGAACCAGCGCTCAACGAACTGATGATTACCCCGGCCCCCGATGGTTCGCCCCAGCTTGGCGCAGCTACCCCGGAAGACGACCCGGCCCTCGGCGCGGCGCTGCGGGCGCTGCATTTGACCATCAGCCATAGCGGGGGTCGGGCCTTTTGTGCGCTTAGTTCTGCCGCGCTGCTCGTCGGGGCCGACATCGAAAGCGTGGCCCCCCGCAGCGCCGCCTTCGTCGCTGATTATTTCACCCCAAACGAGCAAGCCCTCGTCGCGACGGCACCCTTGGCCCGCCGCGACACGCTCGTTACGGCGATCTGGAGTGCCAAGGAGTCAGTGCTCAAGGCGCTGTGCCGTGGGCTGACTGTGGACACCCGTTTGGTCGAATGTCTGGTGCCGTTGCCGCTTAGCGGTGACGGGCCGGAACACTGGACGCCCTTCGTCGCGCATTGTGACCCAACGCTCGGCGCACCCGCCACGCTGCATTGCTGGTGGCGCCGCCTCGATTCTGTAGTCCTGACCCTCGCGACGGCGGTGGCGTAGACGCCGCCAGTGTGGGGGTTTGAGAAGGGGAACCGCATGGAGATGGAAGATTTTGTCCACAAACTGCGCGCCCGTAAGGCCAGTGCAGCCGGTACGCCGAAGGACGCCGACGCCCAGCACAAGAAGGGTCGCCTGACCGCCCGCGAGCGCATTGACTTGCTCTTCGACCCCGATAGCTTCAACGAAATTGACACCCTGGTGATGCCGCGCTACGACAGTTATATGGGCGGCAAGGGCTCCCGCTACGGCGATGGCGTGATCACTGGCTACGGGCTGGTCGGCGGGCGCCAAGTCTTCGCCGCCGCCCAAGACGCCGGGGTGATGGGCGGTTCCTTGGGCGAGATGCACGCCAATAAAATCGTCAAGGCGATGAAGATGGCGCTCAGCTACGGCTGCCCCTTCGTCGCCCTGAACGACTCCGGCGGGGCGCGCATCCAAGAGGGCGTGGATAGCCTCGGTGGCTACGCCCGCATTTTTGACGCCAACTGCGAGTCCTCCGGTGTCATTCCGCAGCTTTCGGTCATTCTTGGCCCGTGTGCGGGCGGCGCGGTTTACTCGCCCGGTCTCACCGACTTTATCTTTATGACTGAGAATAGCTACATGTTCATCACCGGCCCCGAGGTGGTGCGCTCAGTCATGCAAGAAAATGTCAGTCAGGAGGAGTTGGGCGGCGGGCTCATCCATGCTACGGAGAGCGGCGTGGCCCATTTTCTTTCCCTTGATGACAAAGAGTGTCTGCTCAAGGTGCGCGAACTTCTGAGCTACCTGCCCTCGAATAACCTCAACGACCCGCCCTACGTGCCGCCCCGCGACGACCCCGAGCGGCGCTGTCCTGAGCTTGACGAACTGGTGCCGGTAGATCCGCAGAAGCCCTACGATGTGCGGCGGGTCATTGCCAGCGTGGTGGATGACGGGCGCTTCTTCGAGGTTCACGAACTCTGGGCGCAGAATATGGTCGTGGGTTTCGCCCGCCTCGACGGTTACGTCATCGGCATTGTCGCCAACCAGCCGATGTTCCTGGCGGGTACGGTGGACATCAAGGCGAGCCTCAAGGCGACCCACTTCATCCGCATCTGCGACGCCTACAACATCCCGATTGTCACGCTTCAGGATGTGCCGGGCTTCCTGCCAGGCACCAGCCAGGAATACGGCGGCATCATTCGCAACGGGGCACGCCTGATTTACGCCTATTCGGAGGCGACGGTGCCCAAGCTGATGCTCATTCTGCGGAAGAGCTACGGCGGGGCGTATTGCGTGATGAGCAGCAAAGGGCTGCGGGGCGACCTCCTCTACGCTTGGCCGAACGCCGAGTTGGCGGTGATGGGCGCGGCGGGCGCGGTCAATATTCTCTTCCGCAACGAAGTGAAAGCCGCCGCCGATCCCAAGGCGCGCAGTGCCGAACTGGTGAGCGAGTACCAAGAGAAGTTCAACAACCCGTATGTCGCGGCAGCCCGTGGCTTGATTGATGATGTGATCGAACCCCGCGACAGCCGCCGCGTCCTCATCCGGGCGCTGCGGGTGACGCTCTCGAAGCGCGACCGGCATGTGGCGAAGAAGCACGGCATTTCGCCGATGTAGCGAGGCACTGAATGTTCAAGCGCGTCTTAGTCGCGAACCGGGGCGAGATTGCCGTGCGAATTGTGCGTACCTGCCGCGACCTGGGCATCGCCGCCGTGGCGGTGTACGAACCAGGCGATATGGGCGCAATGCACGTGCGGCTCGCCGATGAGGCGTACCCGCTTAGCTCCAACCAGAGCTACCGGGACCCTGACGAGATGGTTACGGTGGCGAAGCGCACCGGCGTTGATGCGGTGCATCCCGGCTACGGGCGTATCTCGGAGCATGCGGGGTTCGCCCGTGCGTGCGAGGCGGCGGGGATTACCGTGGTGGGGCCAGGCAGCGCGGTGCTCGAACGGGTGTTGGATAAGGTCGGGGCGATTGAGCAGGTGCGGGCGGCGGGCATTGCCACCATCCAGCCCTCAACGCGCTCCTTTAGCCCTGAGGAGACTGAAGCCCTGACTGCCGAGGCGGCGGCGATTGGCTATCCGCTTTTGGTGAAAGCCTGCTCGGGCGGGCGCGGACGCGGCACCCATTTGGTGCGCGCACCCGCACACCTGATCGACATCGTGCGGCGCTCCTCTTCGGCGGCCCAAGTGGTCTACGGTGATAACCGGGTCTATCTGGAAGCGGCCATTCTGCCCTCGCGCTATGTCGAGGTGCCGGTTTTGGGCGATCACCACGGCAATTTCGTCACGATGGGTGATCGCGACGGCTCGATCCAGCGCAACACGCGCAAAGTGGTCGAGGAAGCGCCCGCGCCCGGACTCAGCCAAACGGTGCGCGAAGCGCTCCGCCAAACCGCGCTCCAAATCGCCCGGCTGTTCGGCGTCCAGGGTATTTCGACAGTTGAATTTGTGGTTGATGGCGAGGGTAAGTTCTGCTTCACCGAAATAAAACCACGGGTGCAAGTTGAGCATC
>CAIRDL010000301.1 GCA_903877345.1 uncultured Oscillochloris sp.
ACGTCGCGCTTTATGCTCCATCTGGTCTATAGCCTGCAAGCGCTGTTTAGCAAGGTACGCAGCTTCGTCTTTGTCAGCGATTTGGCCGAAATCACCGCCGAGATTGAGCGCTCTAGTCTTGATGAGGCGATTGGCCGTGTGTTTAGCGGCGAATTGCTCGACACCGACGAGAACAGCAACTACGGACGGGCACTGGAAATCTTCCACGAGCGCCATCTCGCCGCCGTGACGAGCCGCACGACGCTAATCATCCTGGGTGACGGGCGCGGTAATCAGCGCCAGGCCAACACTTGGGTGCTAGAAGAGTTGCGACGGCGCTGCAAACAACTGATTTGGCTAACCCCGGAGGGTCGCCCAAGCTGGCAACTTGGTGGTTCGGATATGCCAACCTACGCACCCATCTGTCATCGCGTCGAGGTGGTGCGAAACCTCGAACAACTGGGCCGCGTCGCTGAGGATTTGGCGCGCACCTCGTTCGTTGGGTGGAGGTAGCAATGGTGCCGTTAGTCTTGTCGCCGCTACGTCACGCCCCGCTGACCGCCGCGCTTGCCGCGTTGGTGCCAGCTACGGCGAGGAATAAGCATTTCACGCTCTACGCCTTTGCCACGCCTGCGTATGCCACCACTGCGCTGCCAGAAGTGGTGGTCGTGCATCATTTCAGCGCCACGCAGATTGACAACAACCTGGGCTATTACGTGGCCGAGGAACTGTTGCCGCTGTTGCGAACGGCTTGGGGCGCGTTGCCGCCGGTGACGCAGGCTGAAGACCCATTGGCCTACGACGAACAGGCGATTTTCGAGCATTGTGTCGGCGCGATTGTGCGCTCAATGGACGGCAACGAGCGCCGCGCTTGGCACCGTTTCTACGCCAACTCGCTGACGGCGCTCGAACAGGCCATGCAGGAGCCAACAGCGACCCCCGATTTCGTCGCGCCCTTCGCTGCCATCTACCGCCACCTAATGACCCTCGTGCGCGGCCACACCTTCCTCGACGCCGGCACCTGTTTTGGCTTCTTGCCGCTGTTGCTGGCGCGGCAGACAGACTTGGGGCTGGAACGCATCGTCGGGTGCGACCTCGACAGTGCGCTGGTCAGCTTCGCCACGGCCTATGCGACCCACCAACAGCACGCGCATGTGCAATTTGTGCAAGCCGATCTCTTGGCTGACGATTTCGTTCACTTGGGCAGCTTTGCGACGGTTACAGCGATTCATGTGTTAGAACATTTGGCGGGCGCACAGACCATGCACGCGCTGGCGAACCTCTGGGCCGTCACGGGGCAGCGCCTCATTGTCGCCGTCCCGTTGGAGGAAACGGCTGATCCGCGCTTCGGGCATCGCCAAGTCTTTGATCAGGCGCGGCTGTTGGGCTTGGGGCACGAGTTGGGCGGGCATTGTCAGTACCTGGAACTACACGGCGGTTGGCTGATCGTTGACAGGGGAAGGTGATGAGCTACGAACTGTTCCGCCAGGGCTTGGATGCGCCAATCTGTTTGACCTGGGAACTGACCTACGCCTGCAATCTGCGCTGTGTGCATTGTCTGTCGGCCTCGGGGGAACGCCGCGCCGACGAACTTAGCACCGCCGAAGCGCGGGCGCTGATTGATACCTGGGCGGCGATGAAGGTCTTTTACCTCAACGTCGGTGGCGGCGAGCCAATGACCCGCCCGGATTTCTTCGAGCTAATGGATTACAGTCTGGCGCGTGGCATCGGCGTGCGCTTCAGCACGAATGGCACCCTGATTGACGAAGCGGCAGCCGCCTGGATCGCCGCCCGCGCATATCTCGATGTGCAAATTAGCCTTGATGGAGCCACGGCAGCGACGAATGACCCCGTGCGTGGCACCGGCTCGTACCAACGCGCCCAACGCGCAATGGAATTGCTGGCAGCACAAGGGGTCAACTTCAAGCTTAACGCGGTAGCGACGCGCCAGAACGTTGGTGAGCTTGACCAACTGTACGCACTGGCCCAGCACTACGGCGCGGCGCTGCGCGTAACGCGCCTACGTCCGGCGGGACGCGGCGTGGCGGTGTGGCAAGCAATGCGCCCGACCCACGCACAGAACCGCATCCTCTACGATTGGCTGTTGGCGCACCCCGATGTGATGACCGGCGACTCATTCTTTCACCTTTCGGCCTACGGGCAGGCGGTGGAGGGACTGAATATGTGCGGGGCGGGGCGCATCGTCTGTTGCGTAGACCCCGTTGGCGAGGTGTACGCCTGTCCGTTCGTGTTGTCGCCGGAGTTTTCGGGCGGGAATGTGCGTAATCCGGGCGGCTTCGCGTGGCTGTGGCAGAACGCGCCGCTCTTTAAGCACATGCGCGAGTGGCAAGTCGGCGGGAGTTGCCAGAGTTGTAACGCCTACGCGAGTTGTCACGGGGGCTGTATGGCGACGAAGCATTTTACGGGGCGTGAACTGGATGCGCCTGACCCGGATTGTGTGTTTGCGCCGGATGAGGTTATTCCGTTGCAGCCGATGTAGGGGGATCGGGGATCGGGGATGGGGGATGGAGAGGGTTGCTCATCACTGTTGTGCCTTTTAGACGGCGCTTTCCGGCTAAAGCCTCGACCTCCGTGCGATACCTCCCGTATCCCGTAGGATTGCTATAAAGCGCTCCGATGTGCTGCACCTGACACCTGACACCTGAACCCCGACACCTGACACCTTATCTAAATCGAAACAAACCTTATGAGCAATCTGTTTGCCCCGCTCCTGGAACCGTTACGCTTAGGCAGTAAGACCGCCCTGAACCGGGTTGTCTTTGCGGCGCATCCGACGAACTTTGCCCAGCGCAATCAGTTTGAGGCGCGGCACGCGGCTTATTATGCGGCGCGGGCGGCGGGTGGCGTGGGCGTGATTATCCTCGAAGGTAGTGTGGTTCACCCTTCCGATTGGCCGTATGAATATGCGATCTTCGGCTATGACGAACGGGTGGTTGCGGGCTATCGCTTGATGTCAGAGGCGCTTCGTCCGCACGGCACGCTGGTGTTGGCGCAACTGAATCACAGTGGCATGCAAGGCACGAGCCATTACTCGCAAGCGGCGCTGTGGGGGCCGTCGCCGGTGCCGGAAGTGAATAGCCGCGAAGTGCCGAAGGAGATGGAGCACGAGGATATTGAGGCGGTGATTGAGGGTTTTGCGAAGGCGGCGGGCTATGCGATGGCGGGTGGGCTGCACGGCGTCGAGCTTAACGCCGGGCCAGATAGCTTGCTCCGGCAGTTTATGTCGCCGCTGACCAATCTGCGCCAAGATGAATATGGTGGCCCGCAAGAGCATCGGCTGCGCTTCGCCCGCGAGGTGTTGCGCGCTGTGCGGCGGGCGATTGGGAGCGAAGCGCTGCTTGGGCTACGCATCAGCGGCGATGAACACGCGCCGTGGGCCGGGCTGAAGCCTGATGACGCCGCCGAGATCGCCCGTTTGTTGACGGCTGATCACCAAATTGACTATGTGAGTGTCACGAGTGGGAGCATTTATACGCTGCACCTGACCCGTGCGGGACTGTTTATGCCACTGGGGTACGCGCTGCATCTCGCTGCGGGCGTGAAGGCGGCGGTAGCAGTGCCGGTGTTCGCCCAAGGCAGCATCGTTGACCCCAAACAGGCCAGCGCCATTTTGGTTGAGGGTCAGGCTGACGCGGTGAAGATGACGCGGGCGTTGATTGCCGACCCGCAGTTGCTGCGAAAGGTGCGAACGGGCCAGGCGGATACCGTGCGCCAGTGTATTCTCTGCAACCAAGACTGTGTGGTAAGCCTGTTGCAGAACCCGCGCCTGAGTTGCGCGGTGAATCCGGCGGCGGGACACGAAGCGCACGCCGAGTTTGCACCGTTGACGGCGGCAGCCGTGACGCGACGGGTGCTGGTGGTGGGCGGTGGCCCTGCCGGGATGGAAGCGGCCCGCGTGGCGGCGCGGCGCGGCCACACTGTTACCTTGTTTGAGCAGCGCAAGCGGCTCGGCGGGGCAATTAACTTGGCCGCAGCAGAGCCGGGGCGCAAACGTTTGGCGCTGTCAACGGAATGGTTGGAAGCACAGATCCGCCGTCTGGGTGTGACGATTAAGCTGGGCACCGAAGCGACCATCGAAACGATTAGCGCCGAAGCGCCTGACGCGGTGATCGTGGCGGCTGGCGGCGTGCCAGGGCACATGAGCCACGTCACGTTTGACGCAAGCGTGCCGGTGCTGCATGAGCGAGCCATTCTGGGCGGCGCTCCGTTGCCGCCAACGGGCAAAGCGGTGGTGCTGGATGAGATTGGTGACCACGACGGCATGGCGGTCGCCGAATGGCTGGTCGGCAAGGGCTGGCAGGTCGAAATCGTCACCGCCGATATGTTCTGCGGGCAACGGCTCACGGCGACGCAAGAACTGACGGCCTGGAATCAGCGCGCTTGGGAGAAAGGCGTGGTCTTTCACCCGCAACAGGAAGCGCAAGCGGTGAGCGAAGGTGCCTTGGTGATGCTAGATCGCTTCAGTCGTGAAGAACGGCGCATCGAAGGACTGAGCTTGGTGGTCGAAGTGACTTACGACATGCCGAATGAAACGCTCTACTGGGCGCTGAAGGAGGCCGGGTACGGCAAACACGGTATGCCGGCGCTCTATCGCGCTGGTGATTGTGTTGCGCCGCGCCGTTTGGGCCAAGCGGTGTTGGAAGGCCAACGCGCCGGAAGGGCGGTGTGAGGATGGAGCAGAGTAGCCGCCTGTTGTTTACACCAATTAAGCTGGGCAGCCTGACGCTGAAGAACCGGCTTGTCTTCTCGGCGCACCTGACGAACTACGCCGAAGCGTACATGCCGTCGGAACGGCACGCCTACTACTACCGCGAACGGGCACGCGGCGGGGTAGGGCTGATCATTACCGAAGAACACTCGACCCATCCCACGGATCACCCGTATGAGAAGCTGATCCACGCCTTCCACGCAGAGGTCATCCCGCACTACCGGCGCATTACCGAGATGATTCACGCCGAAGGGGTGCCGATTCTGGCGCAGATCAATCACAACGGCGGACAGGGCAGCGGCATGTTTACCCGCTTACCCGCCTGGGCACCCTCGGCGGTGGCCGATCCGCTCTTTCGCGAGGTGCCGAAGGCGGTGGAACTGGAGGATATTCAGGCGATCATTCACGGGTACGCCCAAGTCGCCCGCCACACGCAACTCGGCGGCTTCGATGGGGTTGAACTGCAATGTTCGCACTCCTCCATCGTGCGCCAGTTTCTCTCGCGGCACAATAATCGGCGCACGGACGCCTATGGCGGCAGCCTTGAGGGGCGGATGCGCCTGTTACGCGAGATTATCGCCGCCATTCGGGAGCGTTGCGGGCGCAGTTACGTGTTGGGCGTGCGGCTCTGCGGCGACGAACTGATCCGCGACGGGATTGTGCTTGATGAAGCGGTCGCGGCGGCGCGCATGTTGGAAGCCGATGGTCTGGTGGACTACATCAACACCAGCATTGGGACGGCGACGCAGACCCTGTACATGATCGAAGCCTCGATGCAGATCCCGCCGGGCTACGCGCTGTTCATCTCGTCGGCCATTCGGCGGGCGGTGCGGCTGCCGGTAATCGGTGTGGGGCGGATTAAAGACCCAATCCAGGCCGAGCGCGTGCTGCAGGAGGGCCATGCCGACCTGGTTGGGGTTGTTCGCGCCCAGATCGCCGACCCTGAATTTGCGCGTAAATCCCGCGAGAACCGCGTGGAGGATATTCGGCTTTGTCTGTCGTGCAACCAGGAGTGTGTGGGGCGGATGGGGCTGAACCGCTGGATGGGGTGCATCGAAACGCCTGGAACGGGGCGCGAACAGACCCTTGGCGTGGGGACGCTGCAACCGGCGCAACAACGTAAGCGCGTGGTGGTGGTGGGCGGCGGGCCTGCAGGCATGAAAGCGGCGGTGATTGCGGCGCGACGGGGCCATCAGGTCACGCTGTTTGAGCAGCAAGCCGAACTGGGCGGACAAGTTAATCTGGCGGTTAAAGTGACCAACCGGGCTGAGTTTGGCGATTTGGTGCGGAACCTGTTACACGAACTGCACCAACTGCCCATCACGGTTCGCACCAACACGCTTGCCACCGCTGAGCTGGTGCTGGCGGAGCAACCCGACGCTGTGGTGATTGCGACAGGTTCGGTGCCTGACCGAGCGGCGTTTCCGGGGGCGAATGGGCCGGAAGTCGCCGATGTGAGCGACGTTCTGGCGGGGCGCGTGGTGCCGGGGCGACGAGTGTTGCTGGTGGATCGGCTCGGTTTTCACGAGGCGGCGAGTGTGGCGGAGTATCTGGCGGAGCGTGGCTGTCAGGTTGAAGTCGTGACCCCGGCGCTTTACGTGGGCCAAGACTTAGGCGTCACCCTTGATCTGGAGAACTGGTACCGACGGGCGCGGCGACTCGGCATTGTTTGCACGCCGAACATCTCGGTACTCAGCGCGGAGGGCGGCGTCGTGACGGGCATTCACAACTACAGCGGCCAAATCCTCACCTTTGAGCGAGCCGACACGATTGTACTGGCGGTGCAGCGCCGCACCGAGAGCCAACTCTACTTTGCGCTGAAAAAGCGGGTGCGCGAGTTGCACCGCATCGGCGATGCGCTGGCTCCTCGGCGGGCGCATGCGGCGATTATCGAGGGCGAGCGGGTGGGGCGGACGCTTTGAGATGGGGGATGGGGGATGGGGGATCGGGGATG
>CAIRDL010000302.1 GCA_903877345.1 uncultured Oscillochloris sp.
GGTCGTTCCACCGTTGGTATGTCAATCTGGTGGACGACCGCTTGGTGCTGCACCCCAAAGAGCCCGCCGAACCCTTCGGCGAGCTTTTTGATTATCTGTACGCTTACAATCCGGCCTACTATTTTTTTCAGCGCAGTATGCCCGATCTGTTTTGGGTGGAACGCGAGTGGCACGGCGAGGAGTTGCAGGTCGAGGTGCGCGCCACTTCACCGTTGCCGTTGCAAGATCCGGTGGCGCTGCGTGAACTGGTGCGCCCGCGTCACAGCACTGGCGGGCTGATCGGACTGTTTTTCTTCGTCTTGGCGGGACGGTTGGCGCGCACCGACCTGCGCCGCCTTATGCGGCGACTCCTGGGGCGGAGCTATGTCTGAACGTCGCTTTTGGCAGGGCGTCGTTATTTCCCAATACCGCAGAAGTAACGCGGTGAGGCGTCTGGTCATTCTGAGCGGAGCGAAGAATCCTGGCCGGGACCCTTCGCTCCGCTCAGGGTGACAGGGTTACTTATGCACTACTGCGTTATTTCCCAACACAAAAACGTGCGAAAATCAGATCAAGCAAATCGTCGCCAACCGTCTCGCCCGTGATTTCGCCGAGAGCGTTGAGCGCGGCAGTCAGGTCGCCACCGAGCAAATCGGTAGGGTCGCCGCCAGTCCACCCGGCGACAGCAGCGGCGAGATGCTCGTGGGCGCGGCGCAAGGCGTCACGGTGGCGCGGGTTACTGACGAGATGCGCCTCACCGGCGGCGGGTGGCACGCCGCCCAGCAGAGCGCGCACCAACGCTTGCGCCAACTCGTCGAGGCCAGCCCCCGTCAGCGCTGAGGTATGAACGGTGGCGAGGCGGCGCAGGTGTGCGGGGAAAGCAGACTCGCTCATGCGGCCCACGTCACTTTTATTCCACACCACCAGCGTAGGCTTGGTAGCAGTGAGTGCGGCGAGCGCGTGGTCGTCGGCGCTGAGCGGTCGAGTGGCGTCAAGCACGAGCAGCGCGAGGTCGGCACCGGCAAGGGCGGCGCGCGCACGTTCGATGCCAAGCCGTTCCACCGGGTCAGGGCTGGCGTGCATGCCGGCGGTGTCAATCAGCACGACGGGCACCCCGTCGAGGTTGGCGCTCTCCTCCAGGGTGTCGCGGGTTGTGCCGGGGATTGGCGTGACAATGGCGCGGTCGGCCCGCAACAGCGCGTTGAGCAGACTGGATTTGCCGACGTTGGGCACGCCAACGAGCGCGACACGAGCACCTTGGCGGTAGATGAGACCTTGGTCGGCACTGCGCAACAGCGTCTCGACAGTGGCGAGGCTAGCCTGTAGGTGCGGGCCGAGGTCTTGCGGCTCAACCTCGTCTTCGGGAAAATCAACCACGACGGTGACGTAGGCGAGGGCGGCGAGCAGCGCTTGGCGGACGGTACGCACTTCGCGGGCAAGCCAACCGCCGAGTTGGGCTTGGGCCAGGGCCAGGGCGGTGTCAGTCTGGGCGCGGATAATGTCGAGGGTCGCCTCGGCCTGACTCAGATCGAGGCGACCATTGAGGAAGGCGCGCAGCGTGAACTCGCCGGGGCGGGCGAGGCGCGCACCCGCCGCAAGACAGAGGCTCAACGTCGCTTGGACGGGCAACGAGCCACCGTGGACGGAGAGTTCGACCACGTCTTCGCGGGTGAAGCTGCGGGGCGCGGCCATCCAGACCGTCAGCGCCTCGTCAACCACCGCGCCGGTCGCCGGGTTGATGATGTGGCCGAAGCGTACTTGGTGGGAGCGCAGGGGGCCGGGGCGTTGCGGGCGGAAGAGCTGGGTTGCGATGGGCAGAGCGGCGGGGCCACTCAGGCGAACAATGCCGACACCGCCCTCACCGGGGGGCGTCGCGACGGCGGCAATGGTGTCAGCGTACATAGGCCGATTATAGCGTGTAACAAAGGCTTCAGCTTGCAAGTTTATCAGCGTAAAGAGAGAGTGACGTTCCAAGCGCTCGCCCCAATCCCTGAAAGCTTGCGCGAACGCCAAGCGGCTTGCTATATAATACGAAGATCCGCGACCAACGGGAGTTCTTATGCCCTTCCAGATCACCCGACGTGTCCTTTCGGCGTGTGTGGTCAGCCTGTTGCTCGGGTTGGCCGTTGGCCTCTGGGTTGTCCCTAGCACCAGCGGGGCGCAAGATGACGCGCTCTACTTCGTAGCGACCGGCCAACGCCTGAGTAACGAGTACGGCTTCCTCGCCCACTGGCGCTCTAGCAACGGCCCCCTAACCCTTGGCGCGCCCATTACGCCCCCTTTAGACGAGCGCGGGCTGATGGTGCAGTACTTCGAGCGGGGGCGGCTCGAACTGCACCCCGAGTATGCGGGGGCCGTGCTGCGCGGGCGGCTCGGTGCCGAATACGCGGCGGCGCTGTGGAAGCATTTTGCCCCGCCCGCGCCGTTGCCGACTGAAGCGACGAGCGCCCGCGTCTTCCCCGCAACGGGCTACACCCTTGATGTACCCTTCCGTACTTTTTGGGAAGGCGCGGGTGGGCTCGACGTTTTCGGCGTACCGCTTAGCGCCCCGGTTTGGGAGTACGTGGGCACGCAGCCTGCACTGGTGCAATACTTCGAGCGCGCCCGACTCGAATACTACCCCGGCACTGCCCCCGAAAGCGCCGTGCAGCTTGGGGCGCTCGGGCGCGACCTCGCCCTGTTGCGCGGATTGTCTACGACCCCGGTTGCCCCAGCGGGGGCGTTGGCGGTTGACAGCCTTGGGCAGCCGGCCCCGACGCCCCAACCAGTCACTGTACCAGAGCCGACGGCACTGCCCCCAACAGTTGCGCCGCCTGTTGCTGCCGCGCAGGCCACCCCGACGATTGCCCCGCCCGTTCAGCCAAAGGCAACCATAACCGCGCCGCCTCCGGCCCTCAGCAGTGGCAAAAGCATCATCGTTGACCTGAGCGCCCAATGGCTCTACGCCTACGAAGGCGCGACGCTAGTCTTTGATGCGCCCGTTTCAACGGGCCGTGACGGCTTCAACACGCCCATCGGGCGCTTCGCCATCTACCACAAGGCTCCGTTGCAGACGATGCGCGGTTGTGCTGGTGGTGAATGTTGGACAGTGCCGAACGTCCCCAACGCGATGTACATTGTCGGCGGCGTGGCCCTACACGGCACCTACTGGCACAACCAGTTCGGCACCGGCGTGCGGCGCAGCCACGGCTGTGTCAATCTGCCTCTCAACGCAGCGGCGTGGCTCTATACATGGGCTCCACTCGGCACGCCCGTCACGGTGCGTTGGTAAGCCAAGGGTTCAGGCCATTGCAGATTTTAGATGGCAGCTTGCAAACGTACCGCAACCGGACGCGGTGCGTTTGCCTCAACGGTACCGCACCTCATGCGCCTTGCGGCTTTGCGTGAGATCGCTAAACGGTACGTTTGCCCAACCTATACCGCACCATGCGCTTTGCGGCTTTGCGACTTTGCGTGAGATCGCTAAACGGTACGTTTGCCCAACCTATACCGCACCATGCGCTTTGCGGCTTTGCGACTTTGCGTGAGATCGCTGATCTGAAACCCGGCCCCTGAAACCTGAAACCCGATGGAAACCGCTGCCACGCTGCTGCTGCTCACATGTTACGGGCTGAGTTGCTACCTCGCCTGGGCACAGCGCACCCCAATCTATCTGTTCGCCCTCCTAGCGGGCCACCTGAGTGCGCTGGCCTCACCGCTTTGGCGCGTGCTCTACGGGGTTCACTACAACAACCTGCCAGTGGGGCAAACCTTCCTGGCGCAAATAGCGCCCCTGCCAGTCCTCCTTGGTGCAGGCTGGTACTACACCCTGCCCGTCGGCCTAGTCTTCTTCCTCTACACCGTGCGCTGGTGGTTCCCGGGGCCAGTGACCGGCCTCCTCACCTACCTGATCTTTCTGCTCTATCATTTGTTAATCGAAACACTGGGCCTACGCACGCAAACCTGGGCTTATAGCGGGACAAGCCTGCCATTTGACTTCAGCCCACTGCTGTTGGGGTCAATCATGGCAGGCATGGTCTCCTACGGCCTGCTCTACGTCACTCTGGCGGTGCATCGCTTCGCATGGGCAAGCATGCTGTTGAGCCTCGTGCCCGCCGCTCTCGTGATCAGCCTGTTGGTCTACGGGTTGCTCGGCGCACCCCTCTGGCTGGCCCTATTACTGAACCAACAAGCTTGGATTAGCGGAGCGGGCTTGCTCTCCACCCTGATCTTGCTCGCTTGGTCGGGGCAAATCATCACCGGGGGCATCACTCGGATCGGCCACCCATAGCCTATGCTCACCCCTGAACACCTGCTTGCCGCCTACCGCCAGGGCATTTTCCCAATGGCCGACGAAAACGGCACCATCGGTTGGTATGAACCCACCATCAGGGCGATTATTCCCCTGGACAACTTTGTGATGCCGCGCCGCTTAGCCCGCACGGTGCGTAGCGGCCACTTTACGCTGCGCTACAACAGCGCGTTTGAGGCGGTGATGTGGGCATGTGCGGCCCCAGCTCCTGGTCGCCAGACCACCTGGATCAGCGCGGAGATGGTGGCGGCGTACCTCGCCCTGCACCAACGCGGTCACGCCCACAGCGTCGAGTGTTGGCGCGAAGAACGGCTCGTCGGCGGTCTCTACGGCGTCAGTATTGGCGGGCTGTTCGCGGGCGAGAGCATGTTTCACCACGAGCGCGACGCCAGTAAGGTTGCACTCGTGCATCTGGTCGAGCGGTTGCGGGTCGGCGGCTTCGTCCTGCTTGACTCACAGTACATCGTCGGCGCGCACATGCTTCAGTTCGGCACCGTCGAGATCCCCCGCGCCGAGTACCACCGCCGCCTGCGGGCAGCGCTACGCGTCGAAGCGCGTTTCGGGCGACCCTAGTCTACGCCCGCAGAAAAGCACAGAAGGCCACAGAAAAACTATTTCCGTGACCTTCTGTGCTTTTCTGTGGCGAACGCTTGTTAGAGAAGCAGAAAATTTAAAACATCCCGTCACTGCGTGCTGCGTGATCCGTGCCATGACCGATCACGGATCACGCAGCACGGGTCACGACGGAACCGTTGAAAAGATCCGTTTCCCTTAGCCGTTGCGCGCCTGTCTAATCACCGCCAACATCTCGGCGAGCCGCGTCACCTTGACGCGGGGACGGCCCTGCGCGGCACCCAGGGCAATCTCGTGGGTGTCGAGAAGCCGCCAATCAGCATAGGTGACATACGCAACTTCCCGTTTGTGCAACAGATCGAGAATATCACGCTCATCCAGGCTCGGGGCTGCCGGCAGATGGGGCAGATCCTCCAGCATCGCAACAACGGTCGCAGCGGCGTCCGGCTTATTCGTGCCGATCACGCCCGAAGGGCCACGCTTCGCCCACCCGACCACATATTCGCCCAAAACCGGCTCGCCGTTCTCCTGTTGCACCACGCGGCCCGCCACATTCGGAATGAGGCCGATGGTGTGGTTGTAAGGCACCCCCGGCAGCGGGACACTCCGGTAGCCGACGGAGCGAATGACCATCCCACAGGTGAGCGTCTCGAACTCACCTGTGCCTTGCGGGCGGAGGTCGCCGTTGGGGGCTTGGACAAGCGTATTGCGCTCGATTTTGAGGCCGGTGACGTACCCATTGGTACCGAGCACTTCAACCGGCGAGTAGAAGAAGCGCATCACGAAGCGCTTGGGCGCGTTGGTGAGCGGCTTGGCGGCGTAGCCCCGCAGCAGCTCGACGTTCCGCGCCGAAATCTTATCGCCGACCAAACTCGCGGCGCTAAGCGGGTCAAGTTCCAGTTCCGCCGCCGTAACCAAGACATCCAGATCAGGAATCGCCGCGAACTCTTTGAGTTCAGGGTTAGTAAAAGCCGCCTGGGCCGGCCCGCGCCGTCCAAGCATCACCACCTCGCGCACCCGACTCGCCCGCAGCGCGGTGAGAGCGTGGTCAGCGATGTCGGTCTTCGCCAATTCGTCGGGATCGGTCAGCAAGATGCGGGCCACATCCATCGCCACATTGCCATTGCCGACCACCACCACACGCTCGTGCGACAGATCGAAAACCAAATCAGGATAATCGGGGTGGCCGTTGTACCAACCGACAAATTGCGTGGCAGGCTGACTGCCCACCAGATCTTCGCCCGGAATGTTCATCCTGCGGTCAGACTGCGCCCCGACCGCGTAGATAATCTGGTCGTACCGAGCCTTGATCTCTTCGTGGGTCAAATCATGCCCAAAAGTGACATTGCCAAAATAGCGCACCGTCGTCCCGGCGGCCAACTTCGCATAGACACGGGTGACCGACTTAATAGATTGGTGGTCGGGTGCGACGCCCTCGCGCACTAGGCCATACGGCGTCGGCAAGCGGTTAATGAAATCAATATGCACCGCCAAGCCCGGCTGCTTGAGCAGCGCTTCGGCGGCGTAAAAACCTGCAGGGCCAGCGCCAATAATGGCAACGCGAAGCGGGCACTCGTCACTTCCCAGAGGTGCGCTCACAGAAAAACTCCTTCGGCAGGCCATTCGACCGAGGGGGAAACTAGCTAGGGTGGAGGGTCAGCGCCAATCTAGCACGCGCCACGAACGGTGTCAAACCAGCAAGGGCTTTGGGCATGGGTTAGGGTAGCGGAAGACTTAAGGGAAGCGGAAATCTTTAAGCTTCCAGGTCGTGCAAATGATCCGTGATCCGTGACCGGGCCGCATCCTGACCGATCACGGATCACGCAGCACGGATCAGATGGGATGTTTTAAAATTTCCGCTGGCCTTATGCCAATGACGCCCCTCACCATGCCAATGACGCCTGAGCAGACCAGCTACCCGCAGGCGTGCAGCTAACGGAGAGGCACCACCTAGGCAGGAGGCCGTCTTCCCTAAGTGCAGAGCTACGGTGCAACCCTGCCCAGGGCATGTTTTAAAATCGGCCATTTCAACTTGACAGTTGAACCCTACACCTGCATGCTCCTTGCGGCTTTGCGGCTTTGCGGCAGATCGCTAAACTGTAAAGCTTGCTTGTGGTACAGTAGCGCCAGTTTTATGCGCCGCCTTGACCAGCGCTCTGATGCGTGATGCGTGATGCGTCAGGGTACGGCCCGGTCACGCATCACGCATCACGCATCACGATACGCCACAAAGAGAAGACCACCCCCGATGGCCCTCAAGAAATCCGAACTTTACGCTTCGCTCTGGGCGAGTTGCGACGAGTTGCGCGGCGGTATGGACGCTAGTCAGTACAAGGATTATGTCCTCGTCCTGCTCTTTATCAAGTACGTTAGCGATAAGTATGCCGGCGTCCCCTTCGCCCCAATCACTGTCCCGCCCGGTGCCAGCTTTAAGGATCTGGTGGCCCTCAAGGGAAAAAGCGACCTCGGCGATCAGATCAATAAGCAAATCATCGCCCCCCTTGCCGCAGCGAACAAGCTCGCTGCGATGCCGGATTTTAACGATGCCGCCAAGCTTGGGAGCGGTAAAGAGATGGTGGCTCGGCTTACGCAGCTCATCGCCATCTTTGAGCACAAGGCGCTCGATTTCTCCAGGAATCGCGCCGATGGCGATGATATTCTCGGCGATGCCTATGAGTATTTGATGCGCCATTTCGCCACCGAGAGCGGCAAGAGCAAGGGTCAGTTCTATACTCCGGCTGAAGTTAGTCGCATCATGGCGCAGATTATTGGTATTCGCGAGGCCCAAACGACCAATGCCACTACGGTTTACGACCCCACCTGTGGCTCTGGTTCGCTGCTGCTCAAGGTGGGCGATGCGGCAACGACCGCCGTCACGCTCTATGGGCAAGAGAAGGACGCCGCCACGAGCAGTTTGGCCCTCATGAACATGTTTTTGCACAATAATCCCACCGCGCTGATTGTGCAGGGCAATACGCTGGCCGACCCCAAGTTCATGGATAACGGCACGCTCAAGACGTTCGACTACGTCGTCGCTAATCCGCCTTTCTCCGATAAGCGCTGGAGTACGGGCCTCACTCCGCTTGCTGACCCGCATGAGCGCTTTACGCCGTTTGGGGTGCCGCCCGATAAGCAGGGCGATTACGCCTACTTGCTGCATATCGTGCGTTCGCTCAAGAGTACCGGCAAGGGTGCGTGTATTCTGCCCCACGGGGTGTTGTTTCGCGGCAATGCCGAGGGCGACATTCGCCGTGCGCTTATTCGCAAGGGCTACATTAAGGGCATCATCGGCTTGCCCCCCAATCTGTTCTACGGTACCGGCATCCCTGCCTGCATCATCGTCATTGATAAGCAGGAGGCCCATACGCGCACGGGCATCTTTATGCTTGATGCCAGCGCCGGGTTTATGAAGGATGGCCCCAAGAATCGCCTGCGCGCCCAGGATATTCACAAGATCGTTGATGTGTTCACCAAGCAGCTTGAGGTGCCCAAATACTCACGCATGGTCGCCAGTGCGGAGATCGAGCGGAATGCGTTTAACCTCAATCTGCCGCGCTACATTGACAGTCAGCAGGCGGAGGATCTTCAGGACATCGCGGGCCATCTGCACGGCGGCATCCCTGCGGCTGATGTTGCGGCGCTTCAGCCCTATTGGGAGGTTTGCCCGCAGCTTCAAGCAAGCCTCTTCACGCCCAGTCGTCCCGGCTACGTTGCGCTCACGGTGGATAAGGCCGCGATTAAGCCCGCCATTTACGCGCACCCCGAGTTCGCCGCCTTTAGCACTGCAATGGGTACCCATTTCGCTTCGTGGCGCGCTAAGAACGCCACGACGCTGCGCCAAGTACAGGTCGGCTGTCATCCCAAGGCGGTGATTGCTACCTTGGCCGAGGATCTGTTGGCGCATTACGTCGGCCAACCGCTGATTGACCCCTATGCGGTTTATCAGCATTTGCTGGATTATTGGGCCGCGACGATGCAGGACGATGTCTATCTTATCGCTGCTGATGGCTGGCAGGCTGTGCCCTACCGCGTGGTTGAGCAGGATAAGCAGGGCAAGCCGAAGGATAAGGGTTGGGCTTGCGATCTGTTGCCTAAAGCTTTGCTGGTCGCTCGCTTCTTCGCCAAGGAACAGGCGGCGCTCGACACGCTTGCCGCCGAGTTGGAGCGCGTCACTGCACATTTGGCTGAGTTGGAAGAGGAGCACGGCGGCGAGGAGGGTGTGTTCGCCGAACTGGATAAGCTCAACAAGGCTACGGTCACGGTGCGGCTGAGGGTGATCAAGCCTGCGGCGCTACGTGACCCAGCGGCTAAGGCCGAGGTTGCGGTGCTCAAGCTGTGGCTGGAGATGAGCGACCAGGCGGTTGGGTTGAAACAGAAGCTGAAAGAGGCCGAGGCTGCTCTCGATGCTCAAGCCTACGCTCGTTACGCCAAACTCAGCCTTGCCGAAATCCAGACGCTGGTGGTTGATGCTAAATGGCTCGCCGCCCTCGACGCTGCCATTCACGGCGAGATGGAGCGCATTAGTCAGACCCTTACCCAGCGTGTGAAGGAGTTGGCCGAGCGTTATGCGACTCCGCTGCCACAGATGTCTAGTCGCGTGGCGGAATTGGAGGCGAGGGTGAACGGGCACTTGGCGCGTATGGGCCACGGACTATGATTATGTGATTATGTGATTATGTGATCATGTGATCATGTGATTGGGTGATTGGGTGATTGGGTGATCATGTGATTGGGTGATTGGGTGATGGGCTATGATTAAGAAATATAGCGATCCTCTTGGAATCGTGAAGAGGAGTCAAGGCTTTAGCCGGCTGAAGCCACGCCTCATTCAGCAAATAATTCGGCGAGGGTGTCTAGGACGATCCGTTGGGTGGCCTGATCAAGCGTGCCTAAGCGCTTGATCAGGCGCTGTTGATCGACGGTACGGATTTGATCAAGGACGATCCATGCCTCGCGCCGATCAAACGTACAGGCAATGCGGGTAGGATACGCACGCGATTTGGTGGTCATTGGCGCGAGGATGACGGTGCGGATGTTCCGATGTAATTCGTCTGGCGAAATCACGAGACACGGACGGGTTTTCTGGATCTCCGCACCAACGGTCGGGTCAAGATTAACTAAGTAGACCTCAAAACGTCTTACGCCCACGTCCACTCCTCTTCGTCCCAGGATGAAAGGGGCGGCGCGTCCGCGTCAATGAGTTGGTCGTCATGCTGCGTCGCCATCTCACGAAACGCAGCCTCCCACCCGTCACGCGACCGCCGCACGGGCCGAATCAACAGGTGATCTGTATGCACTTCCAGTTCAATCTCTTGCGTGATCCCTGCATGATCGAGTACTATTTTCGGGATCCGAATCCCTTGGGAGTTGCCGATTTTGATTAGGTGTGTTTTGATGATGGTCTTCATCTACTGTGCTCCTTGTGTGTCCATGTAATTACATTGTAGTTACTTGGTACCTTCTGTCAAGCCGGTTCGTTCCGTCGCTTCCTCAGTGATTTTGATTGGTGGACGATAATGATTAACCCAGCCTACCCCGAGAGTGAGTTGACCGGCAAGATCATTGGGTGTGCGATGGAAGTGCATCGCGTTATAGGCAATGGCTTTCAGGAGGTGATCTATCAGCGCGCTTTGGCGCTTGAGATGGCGCATCAGGGTCTGCAGTTTGCTCGCGAGATGGAGATGCAGATTTTTTATAAGGGTACGCATATTGGTACGCGCAGGGTGGATTTCTTTGTCGAGGGGAAGGTCATGCTTGAGCTTAAGGCGGTTATCCAGCTTGAGGATGTCCATTTGGCTCAGGCGATCAACTACCTTGAGGCTTATGGCGTTGAGGTCGGTCTGTTGATTAATTTCGGTTCCAAGAGTTTGCAGTTTAAGCGGGTGATGAAGAAGCCACGCAAACTATGATTATTTGATTCCGGCCCGTGCAGACTATGATTATTTGATTCCGGCCCGTGCAGACTATGATTATTTGATTGATTGATCACTATGATTTTTTGTTTTTGATTTTTGATTTTTGGTTGGTTGGTTGTTTGCCATGATTGGTGATTGGTTGTTGTTTGCCATGATTGGTGATTGGTTGTTGTTTGCCGTGATTGGTGATTGGTTGTTGTTTGCCGTGATTGGTGATTGGTTGTTGTTTGCCATGATTGGTGATTGGTTGGTTGCTGTGTTTTGTGATTCCGTTCGATGTGGCCCGTTGCCTTTACCCGTTGCCTTTACCCGTTGCCTTTACCCGTTGCCTTTACCCGTTGCCTTTACCCGTTGCCCCTACGGATTATCCGGGAGCGAAGAAAACCCCATGCCCAACCAAAAACCTAACCAGCTCGCAATCAAACCATCACCCCATCAGGTAAATCATAGTGCGGACGATAAGCAGTCTGAGGTTGGGGTTATTCCGGGGGATTGGGAGGTTGATTACATCGAGAATTTCGCTCACATCACGACTGGTGGAAAAAACACCCAAGATCGTGTTGATGACGGTCAGTATCCGTTCTTCGTGCGCTCGCAAACAATTGAACGCATTAACAGCTATTCCTTCAACGGAGAGGCGGTTCTAACAGCAGGTGATGGTGTTGGAACGGGAAAGGTATACCATTACATCAACGGTAAATTTGATGCCCACCAGCGTGTCTACCGTATTTCAGATTTCAACGGGCGTGTAAACGGATATTTTTTCTATCTCTATTTTAGCAACCGCTTCTATAATCGAATCATGCAGATGACGGCGAAGTCGTCTGTTGATTCCGTTCGTCGGGAGATGATTGCGAAGATGTTCATCCCCCTCCCCCCCCACCCCCA
>CAIRDL010000303.1 GCA_903877345.1 uncultured Oscillochloris sp.
GCTGCGCTCAGCGTGACAGCGTGCCTTTTGCGGTAGTACCATATTTCAGATTGCAGATTGTAGATTGCAGATTTGCCGCGACAGGACTATGTCGCGTCTCTACAATCCAAGCGCCGCCCCAGCGATGATGCGCTCTTTGACTGCTTCATCGCCCGCAATTACCCCGTCGCGCACGCTGATAATCCGCTCGGCGTGCTGCGCCACATCATGCTCATGGGTGACAAGAATGACCGTGATGCCCTGGTCACGGTTCAGTTTCTGGAAGATGCCCATAATCTCCTCGCCGGTGCGTGTGTCGAGCGCGCCCGTCGGTTCGTCAGCCATGATGATGCGCGGTTCGTTCACCAAGGCCCGGGCAATCGCGACCCGCTGCTGCTGACCGCCCGAAAGCTCATTCGGCTTGTGGTGCATCCGCTCGACCATGCCTACCGCCGCCAATGCCGCCCGCGCCCGTTCGTGGCGGTTGCCACCCTTGCCGCCGTAGAGCATCGGCAATTCCACATTCCGCAGGGCTGAGGTGCGCTGAAGCAGCATGTACTGTTGAAAGACGAAGCCGATCTTCTGGTTGCGAATGTTCGCTAACTGGTTGTCGTTCAAGTCGGCGACGTTGACGCCATCAAGCAGGTACGTGCCGTCGCTGGGCTGGTCGAGACAGCCGATAATATTCATCAGCGTACTCTTGCCGCTGCCCGACGGCCCCATAATCGCCACCATTTCGCCCTGGTGAATCGTCAGCGACACCCCGCGCAGCGCCTGCACTTCCACATCGCCCATGCTGTACACCTTGGTCAGATCTTTGACGACGATGAGGTCGCTCATAACGGTGCTCTCGGTGTGACCGCTGACGAGTGACCGCTGACCGCTGCCAGAAGCAGTCGGTCGTCAGCGGTCGGCTAAAAAGCACGCCTACTGCGGCGGGCCAGACGGGTTGAAGGTACTCACGACATCCTGGATAAACACCTGTTCGCCTGCGCTCAGGCCACTGACGATTTCGACAAACTCACTGTTGCTGAGCCCAATCGTCACGGGGCGGCGCTCGCCAGGAAGCGCGGCGGTCTGAGCGGCTGTTGTCGGCTGGGGCGTCAGGCTAACCGTCGGCACCAGCACAAAGCTCTGTCCGCCTTCGGCACGCACCGCCCGCCGCGTCACCAGCACGACATTCTGCTTCTCTTGGGTGACAACCTCGACCACGGCGGTCATGCCGGGGCGCACGCCCGTACTGCCTGGGTCAAGCGTCACCGTGACGGTGTAGGTTGTGGTGCCTGTGCTGTTGCGGGTCGCCAGGGGCGCAATATTCGTGACGGTGCCGCCGAAGGTTTGGCCTGGCAGCGCGTCCAGTTCGATCCGCACCCGCTGGCCCGGCTGAACTTGGGCGATGTCGAGTTCGTCCACCGGCAAGTCAATGTGGAAGCTGCTCAGATCCACCACGGAAATGCCCGCCGTGCCATCGGCAGGTTCGCCAACGCGCAGATCAACCTGCGCGACGGTGGCGGCAAAGGGCGCGGTGAGCGTCCCCAAGGCCAGATTGCGTTGGGCGCTTTTCACGGCAACCTCGGCGCGGGCCACGGCGGCTTGGCGACTCGTGAGCGTGTTGATGCTCGGGTCGGCGAGGAGCTTGTCGAGACCGGCTTGGGCAATGGTGATATTGGCGGCCTGCGCGGCCAACTCGCTCTGCCGTTGCGTGCCGGTTAGCTGCGTGAGTTTGGCTTGGGCGCGTTGCACGGCAGCCCTGGCGTCGGCCAAATCTTCGGGTTGCGTCCCCTTCAACACCTTGGTGCGCGCCTCAATCGCACTCTGCAAATCGGCCTCACGCGCCGCCAAGGTGTTGATCTCCTCAAGTTTCGCCTGCTCATAAGCGGTCTGAGCGGTACGCAGTGCGGTTTCAGCGTCGGCGACGGCGCGCTGGGCCTGCGCTTCCTGGTCTTTCCGAGTTTGCGGCAGATCGCCAGGCAGCTTATCCAGTTCGATATTTTCCCAATAAATCCGGCTGTACTCATCCTGGGCATTCCGCAGTGCATTGGCGCGAGTGGCAAGATTGAGCCGCGCCTGTTCTTTCGCGGCACTCAAACTAGCGCGGGCGTTGTCGAGATTCGTCTGGGCGCTCTGCACTTGTTGGGTGGCGCTGGCGAGCGTATCGTTCGCCGGGCCAGCCACAAGGCGAGCGAGCCGCGCCTTGGCGGCTTCGAGGTCAGCGCGGGCGGCGGCAAGATCCGCCTGACTGACGGAACTCGCGGTTTGAGTGTACTGGCTGCGCGCCTGAGCGACCCGCGCCTTGGCCTCGGCGATCTCCTGGGCGGTCGCCCCAGCCAAGAGCGCCTCAAGATCCGCTTGGGCTTGGCGCAAATCAGCCTGAGCTTGTTCCACCTGAAGCTGGAGTCCGGCGGTGTCAATGCGGGCCAACGGCTGGTCGGGCAGCAGCGTATCGCCGGGCTTGACCAGCACGACGGCGACGGTGCCACTGGCGGCAAAGCGTAAATTGGCCTCCGCCTGCGGCTCGACATTGCCGGTAGCGCTGACGGTAGCAGCGATGGAGCCGCTTGTCGCCTTGATAAGTTGCCAGCCGATGGGTAAGGTGCCGGGGGCGGGGCTACGGGGGGCGAGGGCGAAGGCGGCGGCGGCGAGCGCGGCCAAGAGGAGGATCACGCCACCGAGAATGAACATCAGGCGGCGTCCATTCCGCTTCCGCTTACGCGGGGGGGCCGTCGCAGTCATAGAGGGTTCTGCCTTTGGGCATAGTTCAGATTGCAGATTTTAGATTTGTGCGAGGCTTTGCGACTTTGCGGCTTTGCGGCTTTGCGTGAGACTGGTAGGCGGAAAATCTCTAATCTACAGCGGCCACGTCGGCGTGGGCGTCGTAGCTGGCACCTCACAGGCCAACTCGCGCACCAGCGTCCAGGTAAGGCGCTCGCGCAACTCGATGGGGTAGCTGCCCGGACGTTCGTCGCCAATACGCAACTGGATGCTGTAACTGCCATCAGATCGTGTCATCGCCCCGCCCACCGGCCTCGCGTTAAAGTAGGCGAGGATGGCGCGCTCTGGTTCATCCGTACCGTTGATAATGACAGTTGTCCCTGGCGCACAGACGATGGTTTCGCGGTCAGCCAAGAAACTGGTAGCCGTAGGCGTTGGGACGCCCTGGATCACGATGCGGGTGGCGGTTGACGTGAGGGTTGGCCCAAGGGTGGCGGTGGCCGGCACCGTTGTGTTGGTCGGGGTAAGGGTAGCAGTGGGCGTGATGGTGGCGGTCGCCGTAGGTTCTGGTGGGGCCGCGCGCTGCGTAGTGGCCGAGGGTGGGGGATACGCCGTTTTCGCTTGTGCCGTGCTGGTATTGTTGTTGTTCACCGTCCTAGCCGTCGCCGTGAGAAAGCAATTGTCGCGCACAGGGCCTGGGGTGGGGTAACTCGTGATGCACGGGTTGGCCTGGGCGCTCAGCGAAGGTGGCAGGCTACCCAAGAGCAGCATAACCACCAACAAGGCGAAGGTGGCAAGCAAGCTAAGGGGCCAGAAAAGGCTACGTTGCGACATACACACTCTGCTGACAATCCATAACACGTAACTCTACTCTACCATAGGCGCTGTACCCCGACAAGACAGACGGCAGAGTTCTTAGGGCTACGTCAAAGTCGGCAGAAACCCTCGCTGCATTCCTCGTTTCGTTAGAAGGGCGTTTTCGCCCAAACTGGGTCGGTATACTTTTCGCAACCCTTCGCCGTGCCGCTTCGTAGATGGCGTCCTAATGCGGTATACATGGTCAATAACCTGAAAGTAGTAGTGGACGTGATCTTAGGCAAGCGGAAGATTTAAAACATCCCATCTGATCCGTGATCCGCGATTGGTTAGGGTGCAGCCCGGTCACGGATCACGCATCACGGATTATTTGCACGACCTGAATGATTAAGCATTTCCGCTTCCCTTAGTCCCCAGAGGGTAACGGTCACACAAGTCACACGCATCAGAAAAAGCGGGCGTGCTATAATCGCCGGGCTATGCGCCGCCTCGCCGCCGATCTGCTGACCCTCCTGCTCTTGCTTGCCGCCGCCGCCCTCGGTCTCGGTCTAGCCTATGGCGGGCCGCGCAGCGCCGCTTTTACCATTGACGCGCTACCCGTTATGCTCCCCACCACGGGCTTGCACGAGCCCGAACCTCTGGTGGATCGCCCCGGGCGCTTTCGCTGGACAGACGGCGCGGCGAGCTTGCGCCCCCCCAACCCCGGTGGCTCCCTCACGCTGCGCCTCAGTCTTACCAGTGGGTTGGCGCAAACCACCCCCGTTGAAGTGGCGGTCGGTGCGGCTCGCCACACCTTCACCGTGCTGCCGGGGTTGCGCGCCTACACGTTCCTCGCCCCGGCCCAACCCGACGAGCGCCTCACGCTTACACTGACGTCACCGACGGTCGAGCTTGACGGGCGGCGTTTGGGCGTGGTGGTTGAACGCCTGCTCGTGGCTGGCGCTGGTGCCGTGCCAACCAGTTTGCTCGTCGCCATGCTGTTCGCCACCGTGGCTGCCTACGCACTCCTGCGGCGGACGGGCCTAAGCATCCTCGCTGCCAGCAGTGCCGTCCTGACCTGCCAAACGACGCTTATCCTTTGGCAATGGGCGGGCACTTGGCGCTACGGCTTGCTCGGCAGCCTACTGACGCTGAGTGGCTTGGGGGCGGTTGGTGCGCTGGTGAGCGAGCGGCTTTGGCCCCCGCAGCCGCCAGAACCTGTCGCCTCGCTCAGCTTTACCCGCCGCGACTGGCTGGCCCTGAGTGGGCTGTTGCTCCTTGCGCTGGGCCTCTGTTTGCCGTGGCTCGGTGCGCCCGACCCGGTTGGCGACCTCGAACTGTCGGCGCGGCGGATGGGCTTTATGCGCCAAGGCGGCTTGGCCGAAGCCTTCAGCTACGGCGGCGACTATATGCCTTTGCGCCTCTATTTCCTTCAGTTCTTGACTCCTTTGGTGGCGTTGTTGGGTGGAACGTACTATGAGCCGCTGCCCTCCATCACGCGGGCCGTGCTTAAGCTGCCGAGTCTGACGGCGCTACTGCTCACGGTAATGCTGCTCTTTCGCTGGGCGCGGCGCTATGGCGGCACCGGACGCGCCGCGCTACTCGCCGGTCTCTACGCGGTCGCCCCGCCAGTGTGGATGAATGTTGCTTGGTGGGGCCAAGTTGATGTGCTGCTCGCCCTGCCACTGGTCGCGGCGGTTGCGCTGCTCGACAAGCGGCGCGGTCAGGCCAGTTGGCTGCTCTGGGCGGTGGGCCTGCTGATTAAACCCCAGGCGATCATTCTGGCCCCGTTGCTCTACGGGGCAACCCTGCGCCGTTACGGCCTCCGTGGCCTCATTACGGGGGCGCTGACCACCCTCGCTTGCCTCGTCGCCGCCTGCGCGCCCTTCGTGCTGCTCGGTCAAGGCCCCGGTCTCTACCAAGCTGCCGCCGGTGCCGTGGGTCGCTTTCCCCATGTGACCAACCGGGCCTACAACCTCTGGTGGCTGGTCGTGGGTGCCCGCCCTGTCTCAGATCTGACTGAGTGGGCTGGACGGTCGTACCGTTCACTGGGCTTCCTGTTGGTGGGAGTCGCAGCTCTCGGCGTGCTATTGGCGTTCCTGCGCCGCCCCAACCCGCTGACGCTGACGGTCGGCGCATCCGCTCTGGCGCTGGCCTTCTTCACCCTGCCGACCCAAATTCACGAGCGCTACGCCTTCTTCGCCCTGCCCTTCCTTCTGCTCGCCGCCGCCGCCGATGTGCGTCTGCTCGTGCCCTACGCCCTCATCGTCATCGGCAGCACCATCAATATCCTCGGGGCGATCAGCGGTTTCGCGCCTGACATCCAGCGTTTCATCAAGGCTTCGCCGCTGCCGCAAACCGTGGCTTGGGTAAGCCTAGGCACGCTGGCGGGACTCCTCACCTATCTTTGGTTGGCACCCCAAAGCGGGCGCTGGCAACCCAAACGTTGACCCGCGTCTGGCGGGTTGCTTCCGCGCCGTGGCTGCGGGCCGCGCTGGCCGGGGTGAGTGCGACGCTTGCGTGGGCCGTTTGGTCGAACCTGGACAGCCAGGTGCGGATGGGCGAACTGGTGGCCCTGGCGGTCGTGGTGGGCATGCCAATCGGCGCGATGGCGTTGCTCCTTGGAGGCGTCCTGCTCCGCACCGGCGGGTGGCTCTTGGGCGGACAGGCGAGCGCGGGGCAGGTGCGGACGGCCCTGGGGTGGGCGGTGCTGCCGGTTGTCGTGGGGCTGCCCCTCTGGCTTGTGCCGTTGCTGGCTGATCCAGTGGCAAGCTCCTTGCTAGTGAAAGTCGGCGTAACAATCCAGGCCATGCTCTGGTGCTGGGCGGTCGTCCGTAGTATGCTCAGACTAGCCGCCGTTCACCGCATCACCCTGATGCGCGCCATGCTGTCGTGGTTGCTTGCCGCCTTGGTTGCGGTGGGGGCGTTTGGAGCGCTGCTTGGGGGCGCTGCGCTGATTATCAGCCTGCGGGGAGGCTAATCTAACCACTGAAAATATGCCAGATTACACATTGTTTTTTACTTCAGAGAATATAACGGTGCTAAACAACCGTTGGAAGGAGCTACGTTAGTGGAGGGCATTATGTGGTCGCAAGAACTATGCATGGCGGCAACCCGTATCGCTGCGGTAGCCCACGCTGAACAGACGGTGCCAGGCACCGAACTGCCGTATCTGTTGCACGTCACCTTGGTGGCGATGGAGGTTGCCGCCGCCCTACGGGTCGAGTCCGGTCACGACGAAGATCTCGCCATGCAGTGCGCCCTGTTGCACGACACCCTTGAGGACACGGATGTCACCTACGCGCAGCTTAAGGCAACCTTTGGGTCGGCGGTGGCCGACGGGGTGTTAGCCCTGAGTAAGGAGCCGACGCTGCCAAAAGAGGCGCAAATGGCCGACAGCCTGCGCCGCATCCAGCTTCAGCCCCGTGCCATTTGGCTGGTGAAATTGGCGGATCGCATCGTGAACTTGCAAGCGCCGCCCAAGCATTGGCCTGCTACGAAGATCGCAGCCTATCGCGAGGAAGCGTGCGGCATTTTAGACGCCTTGGGCGAGGCGAGTCCGCTGCTTGCGGCCCGCCTCACGGCGAAATTGGTGACCTACGGCGTAGGGTGCGACTAAGGCGCTTGGCTCGGCAAGCTCACGCAAAGCCGCAAGGCTAGTAGTCCAACGAAACGGTAGCTGTTTGCCTCACCACAAAGGCACAAAGACTGCGTAGCCATAAATGCGTTCATTGAGGATACGCACCCGATCAGGCTCAAGATCCTCCACGCTGTCCGCGAATTTTGGGCCAAAGACCACCGCCACGGGTACTCGTGCGCTCCCAGTTCACCCATTGCACCTCAGTTCGCTCGCCCCGCACCTGACGCGCCGCTTCGACCAACGGGCGATAGTCGGCTGCCCACAACTCCGCCCCATGAAAGGCGGCCAACGCCCCGATGCGCCAACAGATCGCCTGGACAACCGCGCCTCCGTCAAGGGTTTCGATGAACGCGCCCCGTGCCCCAGAGGGTAACGGTCACCTCGGGCGCAACCTTTGCTCGCAGGAAACCATGCTATAATAGCGCCCGTGCTTAGCCATGCGCCGCAGAACGCGACGGCCTGCGGCAGCCACGGGCGCTTAGGCACGGTGTAATCGCAAGAGTAAGGAGGCTCGGCTCATGGTGCGTATCGCTATTAATGGCTTTGGCCGCATCGGTCGGCAGAGCTTTAAGGCAATGCTCGAATATCATCCCGATGAGTTCGAGATTGTCGCCATCAATGACTTGACCGATAACGAGACGTTGGCCCACCTACTGCGCTACGACTCCACCTACGGCCCCTTTGATGGTGAGGTTTCCGTCACCGACGATAAGATCACCATTGACTACGAGGATGCCCACTACGAGATCGCCGCGCTCGCTGAGCGTGACCCCACCAAGCTCCCCTGGGGCCAATTGGGCGTGGACATCGTTATCGAGTCGACGGGCCGCTTCACCGATGCGGAAAAGGCCAAAGCCCATCTCCAAGCTGGGGCGAAGAAGGTCGTGATCACCGCCCCCGCCAAGGGCGAAGACATCACCATCTGTCTCGGCGTGAACGAGACCGCCTACGACCACGACAAGCACCACATCATCTCCAATGCCTCATGCACCACCAACTGTCTGGCCCCCGTGGCCAAGGTGCTCAACGATAAATTTGGCATTCAGCGTGGCCTGATGACCACCATTCACGCCTACACGATGGATCAGAACCTGCAGGACAATGTCCACACGGATCTGCGCCGCGCCCGCGCTGCCGCAATCAACATGGTGCCTACCACCACCGGCGCCGCCAAGGCCGTCGCCCTCGTTATCCCCGAACTCAAGGGCAAGTTCCACGGGTACGCCGTGCGCGTGCCCACCCCCACCGTCTCGATGGTTGACTTCGCGGTGCTGCTCAACCGCCCCACCAGCGTTGAGGAGATCAATAACGCCTTCCGCGAAGCCGCCGAGAGCGAGGCCCTCGAAGGAATCCTCGGTATCAGCGAGGAACAGTTGGTCAGCAGCGACTTCATCGGCACGACCTTTAGCAGCGTGGTTGACCTGCCCCTCACCCACAATATGGGCGATGATTTCTTCAAGATCATCTCCTGGTACGATAACGAGTGGGGCTACTCGGTGCGTATCGCCGACCTGACCGCCTACTTGGTTGATCATTTCGAGTAAGCCCTTCCGGGCATTAGGGCCAATAATGAACGGGGGCCGTCAGTGGGCATCATGCCCATTGGCGGCCCCCGTTCGTTATTGGCAGGGGCGTAGAGACGTAAAATATTGCGTCTCTACCCTCGGCCTACGACAACGGGATAATCACGCGGCTTGGGGCGATATGCCCAAGGGCCTCGCCGAAAGGAAAGGCCCGTTCGATAAGGCTAAGTTCGGCAGCGCAGTGGGGGCAAAGGCTCAGGTGTTGCGTGAGCGAGGCCCGCTGGTAGGGGTCAAGCAACCCCTGGTAATAATCCACCAGAAGGTCACTCGTCGGACAGTAGAGCCGGTACAAACACCGTCGTAGGCGGGCCTGAAGGGCGCGGAGTTCGGCGACACGGGCGGCACAGTGGGGACACGCCCGCACGTGGGTCAGGGTCGGTTCATCGGCCTCGTCATCGGCGGCGGCCATCAACGCGTTGCCGTTGGGTGCTGGCGGGGCGACGCAACCCGTCGGCAGGCTCTCCTCAATGCTCATCTTGGACGCTCCTGGCGTTCTGACCGGGATTCTTGCCCCGACTTGTATAGCATGGA
>CAIRDL010000304.1 GCA_903877345.1 uncultured Oscillochloris sp.
ATTCTTCGCTGCGCTCAGAATGACAAGACGCCTCACAGCGTTACTTTTGCGGTAGTGCGGTTTTTGGTACATGCCACCGCTCAGTGTGCTCCAACAGCGTATCGTAGGCCAGGTGCTGGAGTTGTCGTGCCTCGACCTCTGATATTCCGCGAGGAGCCGGTAACCCAACCGGACTCACACTAAAGACAGTGACGTAAAGCACACAGGCGGTGAGGTACGAGCCAAGCAAACTGGGGTGGCTGCCATCAGTTTGCCAAAGTGCAAGCCCCGCATCTTGCGCCACACCGCGTCGCCACGCCTCCCCGGCAGGCGCCACGGCAACGCCGAGCTCATCGGCGATAGTGCGGTAGCCCTTGGTGAGTTGATCCTGCATCGTGGCATAGTCCCGAAACCCAAACTCAGCGAATCCGTCGCGGCGGCCCCACGTAAGCAGCAGCACCGGTTGGGCACCCGCCTTCCGCACCAATTGCACCAACGTACGGACGGCGGGGTACATCTCGGTTGTGCGCCGTTGGGCGAACGCGGGGAGGAGACTCTGCTCTTGGAGCACCACAAAATCCCAGGGCTGGGCGGTGATGCGGGCGGAAGCGTCGGGAGTCGTGAGGTGTTGGGCGAGGGTTGCGCCACCGACAGCGACCATGTCCACGGTGACGGGGCGACCGCCGGCTTGGGCCAAAGCAGCGAAGAGGTGGGGGAGGTCGTTCTCGTAGGTGTAGCTATTGCCAATGAAGAGGAGGCGGGCCGAAGGCGTTGGCGGGGCGCCGCAGCCCGCGATGAGCCACGACAGCAGCAAACGGATCATCGTCTGGAGCGAGCGTTTTAGTAGAGACGCAACAGTCTGCGTCTCTACCGAACCTGTCTTGGCTAGGCTCACGCAGCGTAAAGCGCGGCGACTTTGGCCCAATTGACGATGTGCCACCAAGCGTCAACATAGCCCGCCCGTTTGAACTGATACTTGAGGTAGTAGGCGTGCTCCCAGACATCAAGGCCCAGAATAACCTGCTTACCCTCCATCAGAGGCGAATCTTGGTTGGGCGTACTGGTGATCGTGAGGCTCTTGTCGGGGTTGGCGACAAGCCAGACCCAACCGGAGCCGAAGCGCCCCAGGGCTGCGGCCTTAAACTTTTCCTGGAAATCCGCGAAGCTACCAAACGCCGTATTGAGCGCCTCGGCGAGCGGGCCAGTGGGCGCACCGCCGGCGTCGGGGGTCATCAACTCCCAAAAAAGGCTGTGGTTCCAATGACCGCCGCCGTTGTTCCGCACTGCCGTACGAATGGCTTCGGGCAGCGCCTCAAGATCGCCAAGGAGCGCTTCAAGCGACAGACTCTGCAGGTCGGGGTAATTGGCGAGAGCGTTATTGAGATTGGTGACATAGGTATTGTGATGATTATCGTGGTGGAAACGCATCGTCGCCGCATCAAGCTGCGGCTCAAGGGCGGCATAGTCATAAGGCAAGGGTGGCAACACAAAAGGCATGATGGATTCCTTCTAATGGTAGCTTGCAGATATGCTGTTCAGCGGCGGGAAGTGGCAGGGTAATAAGGTGCCTACGCACCTTGTCTTAGGCCGAGACGCGGTAGCGACAGCAGTGCGAACCCTGGGCGATAGTGCATTCCTGGACGACCGGCGCACCAAGGAGTTCCTGGTAGAGCCGTAGCTCTTGGGCGCAAAGCTGTGCGTGGCGACGGGCGACACAGTCAATGGGGCAGTTGAACTCGAAGATCAGGTAGGAACCGTCGGGTTCCTCGCGCCACTCGCACATGTAGCCCTGTTCGGCGAGAATAGAGGCGAGGGCGGCAACCTGTTCGGTACGGTTCTTACCCGTGATGAAGGGGCTGAGTTCGTGGGCAAGGACAGAACGGCGACGGGTAAGCACTTGGTCAATGGATTCAGGGCCGCTGATTTCGTGCAAGTAGGCCAACATCTCCAAGGCCAAGCGGTCATAGCGCTTGGGGAAGCGAGCTTCAGCCTCGGGGGTCAGCATATAGAGGTGTGAGGGTCGCCCGATGCTCCGGCGTAGGCCCGCAATCCGCACCAGACCGTCGCGTTCGAGAAGTGCGAGGTGTTGGCGGATGCCGACCGCACCGACGTTGAGGCACTCGCTTAGCCCCAAGGCCGTCATCTCGCCGTTGCGGCGGAGCAGTTGGAGAATACTCTGGCGAGTGGAGCCTTGCTCTTTGCGCTCTGCCGTCATGGAGGTTTGGCTAGTCCTTACTGTTGAAACCTGTTGCGAGTATAACACTATGAATTTTGCGCTGTCAAGGCTCTTTAGAACCATACGCCAGATTTATGCCATGAAACGTACAATGGGGCGGAAGATCCGCTGAAACCTGCGCCTGTACCTCACATTCTTTGCAGCTTTGCGGCTTTGCGTGAGATCGCTGAACCGTAAGGGGAGCGGATCTTTTCAATTGTACCGTCGTGACCCGTGATGCGTGATCCGTGATCGGTCACGGCACGGCCTAGTCACGGGTCACGCAGTGACGAGACGTTTTAATTTTTCCGCTTCCCTAAAGCTAGATTGAAACATGCATTAGGCTTGCGATGGTGCGCCTGTTCAGCCCACCGGATTGCGCAGTACACCGATGCCTTCAATCTCAACTTCCATCACATCGCCCGCTCGCAGCCAACGTGGCGGCGTCTGCGCCATACCGACGCCGTTGGGCGTGCCGGTGGCGATGATGTCGCCAGGTTCAAGGCTAAGCCCCCGCGTGAGCGTCGCCAGACAGGTTGGAATGTCGAAAATCATCTCGGCGGTATTCCCGTCTTGCATGGTTTCGCCGTTCAACCGCATCTGAATGCGGAGGCTGTGGGGATCGCGGATCTCGTCAGCGGTCACAATCCACGGGCCGAACGGAGCCGCCCCATCAAGACTTTTGCTGAAGAAGAACTGCTGGTGCCGCATCTGAAGGTCGCGGGCGGACACATCATTAAAAATAGTGTAGCCAAAGACATAGCCCAACGCCTCTTCCGGGGGAACGTGACGGGCAGGCAACCAGAGCACCAGCGCCAACTCAGCCTCCCAGTCGCGTTGTGTCGAGATGGCGGGCAGCAGTGGCACCGTGGCATTGGGGTGGTTCACGGCGGTAGGTGCCTTGGTGAAAAAGACCGGGTATTCGGGCAACTTGGCGGGCAACCCCTTCGCCCGCAGCGACTCAAGCGCGTGGGCGGTATAGTTCATCCCCAGGCAAATGATATTTTTACGCGGGCGCGGAATAGGCGCCAAAAGCGTCACGTCAGCCAACGGAATGGTCGTGTGGGTTGCCGCGACATAGTCACGGGCTTGGGCGAGGAGCTGCGGGCCGCCCTCAATCAGGGCCAGCATCGTCGGGGCGATTCCCGTCAGCCTGATGATGTCAGCTTCGCGCACGGCCCCGATCTGTTCAACACCGTGCTGGCGATAGGTCACGAGTTTCACGAAAAACTCCTAAGTTCGATTGCAGATTTTTTGCAGTTGGCGCAAAAAAAGCGCTGTCATGTCACGCTGAGCGCAGCGAAGAATCCCAGCCGGGACGCTTCGCTGCGCTCAGCGTGACAGCGTGCCTTTTGCGGTAGGGCATGGTTCAGAAGCGGCGGTTTCAGCTTGACAGTTCGTAGGAGGGGCTTTAGCCCCGTGCAAGGCGTTGTAACGCGGCTGAAGCCGCTACTACGAACTGAATAGACTGTCAAGCTGATTTGAACCATACCTAGTGCCTAAAATCCAGATCAGGGGGTGAACACCGCACTGATCGGCACCGGCGTAAAGACCAAGACGAAGACCACGAGGCCAACCACCGCCAACAGTCGCCATGCGCCGCGCAGGGGCGTTACCTCGTTAAGCAAAGGGCTGCGCGCTTGGCCGAGGATGGCGACCAGGATGGCCCAGAGGAACCAGCCGTTCCAGAGAAACCCCAGGCCGAGGAGGACGACTGCGACGATCATGCTCATGATGGTCGCTAGGCGTGGGCCAAAGAGGGCGAAGAAGATATGTCCGCCGTCGAGTTGACCGGCGGGCAGCAGGTTCAGGCCCGTCACGAGGAGGCCGGCCCAGCCAGCTAGGGCCACCGGATGCATATAGACATCATCGCCACCACTGGGCAGGAAGCGCCCGAAGATGAGCCATTTCAGGCCAGCGTAGAGCAGCGAATTGCCCTCGGTAAAGGAACCCATGTCAGGCATATTTGCCCGCACCTCGGCGATGTTGTGAACGGGCGAAAGGGCGAGGCCCAGGATTAAGACAGGCACCGCCACCACGAGGCCCGCCAGTGGCCCTGCGGCGGCAATGCTTAACAGAGCGCGGCGGTTTGGCACCGGCGCTTTGATCGAAATAAAGGCCCCCATTGTGCCGAGCAGAAAGATCGGCATAGGAATGAAAAAAGGGTAGCTTACGGCGACCCCTTCGTAGCGGGCTGCGAAGTAGTGGCCCAACTCGTGGGCAAGTAAAATGCTCAACAGCGCAGCGCTGAAGGCGAACCCGCTGCCCAAGCTGAAGAAACTCGCGCCGGTCTGCCAATCCACATCTTGGCCGCCGACCAGCACCGTCGAGGCCACGGTCAGCGCAAAGAGCAGCAGCGCCAGCCACAGACGCGAGGGCGGAGCCGCCGGGAGGGCTGGTAAGATCACCAGTGCGACCCGATCGCTCTCCTGTTGGAGCAAACCCAGATAGCCGAGGGTCTGTAAACGCGGGGCCACAATGGCGTAGGCCTCCTCGTCGGGAAACTTCAGCCTCCCGACAAAACGGGGTGCCTCAAGCCCCCGCTGCCGCCCCATTTCAACAGCGTCAATAAGCATCACTTCGGCTACAGCAGCGCGGAGGGCTTCGGGAACAGGGATGGTTTGGTAACGATTCATAAGCTTGGTATAGACTTTCAGATAATGATTCCGGGAG
>CAIRDL010000305.1 GCA_903877345.1 uncultured Oscillochloris sp.
ACTGCATCCTGTTGCGGCAAATCTACAATCTGCCATGAGCAAAGTCGCCCTAAAGCTTATCCTGGCCCTGCTAAGCGTGACGCTGGCCCTCGTGCTTGCGGGCGTCGCCATCGCCGCTGCGGGCAACCTTGTCGCTTATTTCCAGGCGGGCGCTGACCCGGCGGCGGCGCTCAATCTGTCGCCGAACGTGCCGCCTGATTTGCACATTGCGGTGCGCTGGCAGCCCGACGAGGCCGACACCGGCGAGCCACTGGGCACGTTTGATCGCACCGAAATCGAAAGCGCCTATCTGGGCGCGTGGCTCCAGTGGAACATTTCGTATGGGCGCAACGTACCCTACGGCCTCGGCGGCTTCTTCGCTGGCCCGGCGCTCACCCAAGTCGAGGCGAGCGTCCGGCGCGTCGTGGCTGACGGGCTGCATGTGGCGCAAACCAACCTTGAGCATCGTCCGCACCTGCGCTTCTACGCGGCGGGCGGGGCTTTGGTCGCCTTCCGCGACGAAGGTGCCCGCGTGGTGCAGCTCATCAGCGACCAGCAAGGCGGGATTGTTTTCGCTGGTGAAACCGCAGCGCGCTACGACGTGGTGATGGTGCGCGACAGCGGGCGCTGGAAAATTCGCTCACTGGTGCGGCTGAGCGGTGAAGTGTTGGGGCCACCGCAAGGGCCAGCGCTGGTGGCGGGGCACGTGCAAGTGGCGGGCACCGGACTCAGCCTGAACGGGCAGCCGTTCCTCGTCAGCGGGATCAACTACTACCCGCAGGCGACCCCTTGGGCGCGCTTCTGGCCCGAGTATGACGGCGCAGTCGTAGCTACCGACTTCAGCCGCATTCGCGCCTTGGGGCTGAACACGGTGCGCGTCTTTGTGCCGTTCGAGCAATTCGGCGGCCCCGACGTGAAACCGGCCTTCCTCGCCAAATTGGGCGCTTTGCTCGACCGCGCCCAAGCCGCTGATCTGCACGTCATCGTCACCTTGTTCGACTTTCACACCGCCTACGACCCGTTTCTTTGGCCGCAAGCCGACCGTCACCTTGAGACCATTCTGACGGCCTACGGGTCGCACCCGGCGGTGCTGGCCTGGGATTTGAAGAACGAACCTGACCTCGACTTCGCCCGCGCCGGGGAAGCCACCGTCACGATCTGGCTGGCCCACACGGCCCGCCTGGCCCGCGAATTGGCACCCCAAACCCTGCTCACCATCGGTTGGGCTTCGGCCAACACCGCGCCGAAGCTCGCCAACTGTGTTGATGTCGTGAGCTTCCACTTCTACGCGCCCGCCACCGAACTCCCGACCGCCTATTTGAGCCTGCGGGCCACGGGGCGTCCGGTGCTGTTGGGCGAATTTGGCTTGCCGACCTGGAACAGCCCGTTCTTCCCCGGTGGGCATAGCGAAGCGGAGCAGGCGGTCTACTACGCTGCCGTACTGACGGCGCAACAAGAAGCACAGGGGGCGGGGTCGCTCGCCTGGACGCTCTACGACTTCACGAAGGTAGGGCCAGAAGTGGCGGGGCGTTGGCCCTGGCAGACGGGGCCGCAGCGCTATTTGGGTGTGTTGCGCGCCAATGGGACGCCGAAAGCTGCGGCAGCGCTCCTTGACCCGCATGCGACCCGCACGGTCGCGCCGCTGCCTGGGTACGCCCGTCTGCTCAAGCCGTTTTGGCTCACCCTAGCGTTTGGCGTGGCGGGGACGGGCGGGGCGTTCGGCGGGCTTTGGCTCTGGCGGCGGCGCAAGCCCAAACCGACGGACGAAGCGTGGTTGGTGTGAGGCAGTAGAGACGCAACATCTTGCGTCTCTACGGTAACACGGAAGAAATGCAACAGCCTGCGTTGCCACGACCTGGATAGGACTGCTATAGCACCGTCCCAGGCTCAGGGGCGACAAGCGGCGGGGTCAGCGCCCGCCAGACGGCAAGACTTACGCCACTGATGGTGTGGATGACGATGACGAGGGTGAAGTACAGCGTGTGTCCGTTCGCCGCCGCCGCCTCACTACTGACTACCAGGCTCTCGATCCGTTGGGCGACGAAGAAGGTGAAGAAGTAGAGGCAAAAGCAGGCGAAGGAGGCCAGCCCCAGTTCGTGCCGTCGCGCCGCCAGCCAGCCTAGCCAAAGGGCGAACGGCGCGGCGAAGACGACCCACACGAGGGCGCGCACTACACTGTCGTTGCGGACACCGCCCGTCGCGGCTAGGTTGAAGGCGGCCCAAACCACCCCTAACACGAGGGCGCTCAGTAGCAGGAATAGGGTGCGTAGGTCTAGTCGGCGGGTCATGGGGCTGTTCTTTCCAGAAGGGTTCAGGGATCGGGTGTCAGGGATCGGGTGTCAGGGTTCAGGGATCGGGTGTCAGGGTTCAGAGTTCAGGGTTCAGAAGCTGTCTGAAAAGGGGTGGCTTCGTCCTCGTACAGCGTACCGGGTTGGGTGACCTGGGAGCGAGGGCATCTCGCCCTCGTGAACGTGTGGGGAGGGCGAGACGCCCTCCCTCCCAGATTCTTTCTCTGAAGGTCTTTTCAGACAGCCTCTCAGGTCTCAGATTGAACGCATCGCATTACGCAAGGTGCCGACTTTGTGTGGCCCTAACCCCTGACCCCTAACCCCTGACCCCTAACCCCTGACCCCTAACCCCTG
>CAIRDL010000306.1 GCA_903877345.1 uncultured Oscillochloris sp.
CTAGACGGGAGTCCGCCATGACCGATGCTGTCCCCAAGGCGGTGCAACCGCTGTCGCCGCAACGGCGTGACGAGGTGCTACTCCGGCTGCGGCGGATTGAGGGCCAAGTGCGCGGGGTGCAACGGATGGTTGACGAGGGCCGCGATTGTCGCGAGATTGTCACCCAAGTGACCGCGATCAAGGCGGCCCTCACCTCTGTGAACAGCCAAGTGCTCCAGTGTTATGCCCACAACTGTCTGGGTGAAATCGAGCCACCCACCGATCAGCGTATCGCTGAGTTGATCGATCTGTTTCAGAAGCAGCAAGTAGTTCCTTAGGGGTTTACTCCTCAGTCTGCCACCCGTTCTGGTTGGCGAGGGTGCGTAATCCACGGGCAAGGCTTTCAAGTTGTTTGAGTAGCACCCGCAGCTTGAACGGGGCGCGCTCGTCGCTCTGCACCCATTTGACTAAATCACCTTCGGCATAGGCTCGCGCCAGCCGGTCCGTCTCGTCAACCATTTGGTCGAGCGAGCGGATGCGGAAGACGCGGGCTTTGTTCTTGGGCTGATTCTCGACGGTTTCATCTTCAACGCTAAGATACTGGCCTTCCTCGACGGGGGCTTCTTCCTCCCAAAAGCCAGCCTCGCTCTCCTCAGGGTCAATGGCGCTTAGGCTGGTTTTGGCGAGGGGGCCACCGCCAGCGCTCATGCCTTCGGGGCCGGACGGTTGGGTGCGGAGTTGCTCGCCAGCTTCAAGGGCTTGGAGGGCGCTTTCGAGGGTTAGGCTAGGGTTGGCGACAAAATACGCGGCCAAGCGGCTCAGTTCAGCGGCGGACATGCCCTCATCGGCAGCAAAGCGTGCCAGATCGATCTGCGTCTTGGGGCTGGGTACGCGGCGCAGGTGCTGGGCCTGGGTGACGTTCAACTCGCCGTGGCGCAGCAGCATCTGCACTTCATCAGGCAGATCCAGCAGACCGAGGTAGCGCCTGACGGTGCGCCCACTCAAACCGACCTCCTTGCCGACCAGTTCGTCCAAGTCTGTCTCGGGGCGTTTCCCTTGCTCCTCAACAATGCGGAGACGGAGCCGAGCATAGGCGCGGGCCTGCTCGACATCGTTGAGATCCTGGCGCTGCACATTTTCAATCAACTGACGCAACAACAAGTCGGGATCATCGCCATCAAGCAGAATACAGGGCACTTGTTCAAGGCCAAGCTGAATAGCGGCGAGGCGACGACGCCCGCCGTAAATGACCCGGTAGCGCCCGCTGCTGAGGTTCACCACGCCAAGGGGCTGGAGCAGCCCGCGTGCGGCGATGGTGGTCGCCAAACCAGCGACATCGCCCGGATCTTCGCGTAAACCAGTGGGGTCGGCCTCGAGCTGCCGTGGGTCGAGGTAGAGAAGCTGCATGGAGAAACTCCCAAGCTAAGAAACATTTGTGCCAGCGGTGAGTATAGCAGAAGCGGCGACGACCGGCAACTGCGGTTGGCGCGGACAGTGCGCAGATTGCGGGTATTATGGCACCTGGCAAGCGGGTCGCGAGCAGTCAGCCACCATCGGCCAAGCAGCGAAGTGGGCATCACAATGAGTACGGCAGCGGCTCCTGAGCAGGCAGTGATCGTCGTGGGCGGTGGCTTGGCCGGACTGACGGCGGCGCTGCATTTGGCCGAGCGGGGGTTGGCGCCGTTGCTGTTGGAGGCGGATCTGCACTTCGGCGGGCGGATGGGTGGCGGGGCGACGGTGGAACTCGATCACGGTGGGCAGCGCTGGTGCTTCCCGGCAGAGCATGGCCTCCACGGGTTGTGGGGCCAGTATCATAATCTGCGGGCGATGCTCGACCGCCACGGCATTGCGACCGACCGAGTGGCGGCTTGTCGCGAGGATTGGGTACACCGCGAGGGTGGCCGGACGTACCGCGCCGAGGCGGGCAGTGCGGTGCGCCGCAGCCCCGTGCCGGCACCGCTCCACTATCTCGGCCTGCTTGTGCGCCCCGACTTCCTCGCCATGCTCACCCTGCGCGATTGGATCGGCTTGCCACGGGTGGTGGGTTCGCTCTACCTGGCGCTCGCCTACGATCCGCTGATTGAACCAACGCCCCTGGCCGAGCATACCCTGGCGGAACTGTTCACGCATTGGCCGCCACGCATGCAAGCCTTTATGACCGCCTTGATGCGTAATGGGCTGGCGGCGCATCCCGAGGAGGTCTCGCTCGGCGGAGCGTTAGCCTTCTTACGCTTCTACACGCTCCTGCGCCGCGATGCGTGGGCTTTCGAGTATTTCGCCGCCGATGCCGAGGCCGCGCTAATTGCCCCGTTGACGGCGGCGATTACAGCCCAAGGCGGTGAACTGCTGAACCGCGCCCATGTGGATCGGCTGGAGTCGGTGTCGGGCGGTTGGCGCGTCTATTGGCAGCGCGCCGATGGCGGGAGGCAAGCCTCTACAACCGCCCAGGTGGTGCTAGCCCTTGATGCGCCCTCGGCCCGCCACTTGCTCGCGGCGAGTCCGGCCACTGCCGGGGAGGTTGCCGCGCTGGTGTGGCCAAGCGGTTTGGCGAACGGGATTGTGCGCTTGTGGTTTGACCGTGAACCCACGGGCCGGGCCGAGTCGGGGATCTGTAGCGGCGACTTCACCATTGACAACTTCTTTTGGGTGCATCGCATCCAGCGTGCATGCGCCGCCTGGCACGCGGCGACTGGTGGGGCGTTGGTGGAAGCCCATATCTATGGGCCGCCTGCAGTGCTCGACCAGCCCGACGTGGCGGTGTTGGCGCTCGCTGTCAGCGATGTGATCCACGCCTACCCCGAGTTGCGCGGCCACATGATCCACGCAACGGTGCAGCGCAATCCGCCCACCCATACGCGCTTCGAGACGGGTACTGACTCGCGCTATCTCAGCGTCGAGAGTCCGTGGCCGGGGATTAGCATGTGTGGCGATTGGCTGCGCTACCCGCACCCGGCCCTGTTCCTCGAACGGGCTTGCCTCACTGGGATCGCTGCCGCTACACGGGTCAGCGTGACGCTTGGCGGCGAACCGTGCCCCCTCATTCCGGCCCAGCCCCCGGAGCCGCTCGCCGGGGCGTTCCAACGTGGCCTGCGCGGCGTGCGCCGCATCGTGCGCCGGAGCGTGCGCCCCAAGGAGAAGGACGGCTGACCACCGACCGCCGACCGCTGCCGGAAATATAGCGATCCTCTTGGAGTTGTTGCGTGGAGTCGAGGCTTTAGCCGGCTGAAGCCTTGACTCCCCTTCACAATCTGGATAGGACGGCTATAGTTAGCGGTCAACGGTCAACGGTC
>CAIRDL010000307.1 GCA_903877345.1 uncultured Oscillochloris sp.
GGCACCTTCCAGGGTTTGTTCTTCAACACGGGTCAACTCTACGAAAGCAGCCTCTTCCTCGAAAACCTATTCGACTTTTTAGCCCTCGCCCCGCAGATGATCGCGGGCCAAGGCCGCAAGGTGCCGCGTCCGATCACCCAAGGGATCGAGTTTCGTGCAGTGAGTTTCCGCTACCCCGACCGGGAAGAGTACGCGCTGCGTGAGGTGAGTCTGATCGTCCCGCCGGGGGAGAAAATCGCGCTCGTCGGAGCCAACGGGGCGGGCAAAACGACGCTGATCAAACTGCTCACGCGGCTGTACGACCCGGACGAAGGGCAGATCTTGCTTGATGGCGTGGATTTGCGCGAGTACGACCTAGAGGATTTGCGCCAGAGCATCGGGGTGATTTTCCAAGACTTTGTGCGCTACCAAGTGACGGCCCGCGAAAACATCGGCTTCGGCCAGATTGACGAACTTGCCAACGAGTCGCGCATCGTCGCGGCGGCAGAACGGGGCGGCGCTGACGAGGTGGTCGCGCAACTGCCGCAGGGCTATGACACCATTTTGGGCCGCTGGTTTGAGAAAGGGGCGGAGCTTTCGGGCGGGCAATGGCAGAAAATTGCCCTTGGGCGGGCTTTTATGCGGGCAAGTGAAGTGCTGGTGCTGGACGAACCGACGGCGGCGCTCGACGCCGAGCGGGAGTACGAGATCTTTCAGCGCTTCCGCGAACTAACAGCGGGGCGGATCGCCTTCCTGATCAGCCACCGCTTCTCAACGGTGCGTATGGCCGACCGCATTGTCGTCATCGTGGGCGGGCGGCTGACTGAGTTGGGTACGCACCAGGAGTTGCTAGAGCTTGGTGGCACTTACGCCCGGTTGTTCAACATGCAGGCAGAAGGGTATCGGTGAGCCACAACCCAACAAAAACCCCCCGCTCGCGCAAGGCGGGCGGGGGGGTGCATAAACTACATTATCGCTTCGTCTCGACCGTGTTGGAGGCAACCTTAACCACCATCTGGCTGAGCTGATTCTGCGCCTCGACGGCGCGCTGGGCAGCATCTTGCCAAACGGACAGGATCTTCTGGGCCTGGGTCGGATCCCAGTTGAGCGCCAGGGTGCTTGGCTCAGCCTTCTTCAGCATCTCGAACCAATTCTCAGAAAAGCGCACCTGGGTGTCGGTCATCGTGCGGGTCACGTCAAGCAACTGGCGAGTCCACTCGACCGCCGTGGCGGGGACGCCGGGGATGGCCGGCATACCGGGGAGAACCCCGATGTTAGGCACGTTGACCGACGAGACGGCTACGCTCTCGGCCCAGAGGCGGGTCAGTTCGAGCTGCTGCTCAAGGGCATACCTGACGGTGCCACGCCATGTATCAACCGTCTTTTGCCAAGCCTCGGTGCTGGGGGTTGTCGTGCTCGTCTGCACCGAGGAGACCCAACTCTCCCAGACCTTCTGCTGCGTGCTAGTGAAAGTCTTGAGCATATCGTTCGCCTGCTTCGTCCAGTCCATTACCAGTCCTCCTTGTATCGAAAATGCTTGGGTGTGTTCCCTATGGATACTTACATTGACACTTTAGCTGCTACGGTCTGAGCGTACCAGGAATGGTTACAGATGAGTTACGTCTAGGCTGAAACTTTCGGGACGTAGGATATTCGTAGCCCTTAGTGTTGCCTGATCGCTTCTGGCAGCAAGCGGCGGTTGGCAGTCACAATCTGTAACCATTCTGTTGGCGTTGTCGCATAATGGCGAGGCTTTACATAGTTCAGCTTTTAGCTTGCAGCTTTCTTGGAACCTTGTCTAAGGAAGGCTATAGCTCACAAGGTAAGGTTTCAACGGGCTGGTCAAGGGCCAAACGGGGCTATTTTGAACCTCTTTGTAAGTATGAGGCGCTGCAACAAGGGCGCAGCGCTCCTTGACAAAAACGCCCCTTGCTTAACTTGTGAGCGATGGTCTTAGGCCAAGATGGTCGCCAAACGTGCGATGCCTTCTGCAAAAGGGCTAGGCGCGGTCAGGGCCGAGAGCATCAGGTGGGCACCGGGCACTTCGCCATAGAAATAGCCTGGATGCGCCAATACGCCACCCTTCAACAAGGCGAGGGCCAGATGCTCTTCGTCAGCGCAAGCGCGAACCGCCGGGAAAAGGTAGTAGCCGCCGTCAGGCGGTCGCACTACGAGGCGCGGGTGATCGGCAAGTTGGGCCAGGGCCAAATCCAGATTCGCCCGAACGCGGGCCACCATCGCCGCAACAAAGGCTTGCCCGTGGGTGAAGAGGGTCGGCAACAGGTGTTGGGTTAGACTGTTGGCCCCAAGGAACGTGTCGTTGAGTATTTCGAGGCGCGGCCCGTAGACACGGGCCGCAGCGTTCAGCGCTATCCAACCGAGTTTCAGATCAGGCAACGCAAAGAGCTTTGAGATGCCATTGAGGGTGAATACGGGCAGTTCAGGGTGAAGGGTGGCGAGCGGCGGCACCGTAGGCACACCGTAGGCAAACGGGGCGAAAACCTCGTCGCAGAGCACTGGCAGCCCCAACTGGGTGAGGGCGGCGTTGGGTCGTTGCACCACCATGCCGGTCGGGTTATGGGGCGAGACGATGAGGACGCCACGGGTGCGTTCATCGGCGGCGGCGAGGAGCGAGGCTTCGTCCATCTGCCAGCCCTGCGCCTCATCCAACCGATAGGGCCGCAGTTCGAGTTCGCGCAGCGCGGCGAGGTACTCGAAGAGCGGGTAGGTGACGTTCGGGGCCAACAGGTTGTCGCCCGGGTCGGCGAGCAGAGCGAAGAGCAGGGCATACGCCTCGCTGGTACTAGCGGTGAGGAAGAGGTCGTCGGGCACTAAGGCCAGCGGCGGGGTGCGAGCGGCGTAGTAGGTGACGACAGCGGCGCGGGCGGTCGGGTTGCCACGCGGGTCGGGCGTGTAGCGGCGGGTTGTCCAGAACGCTTCGGTGGCCTCGCGCAGGAGTGCGGGAGGGAAGAGCAAGCCTTGGGCCGTGGGGTTGCTGCTGGTCAAATCAAGATAGCCCCCAGCCGCAAGGCACGCCTGACGAGCCACCTCGAGGGCGTTGGCGGTCAGATCAAGGGCATCAAAGACTCCTGGCATGGCGGGTTGATCCTTGTGGGGCTTTTAGCTTTTAGACAAGGTTCGTGAGGGCTTTGCAGTTTCAAACTGCACAGGGCGTTCTGATGCGCTTGACCTGAAACCTGAAACCTTGGCTTAGTGCGCCAAGGTGCGGCGCAACTGTACAACCAGTTCGCTGAGCAGGAGTGCGGTGGCGCCCCAAACTTTGTGGCCCGCGACGGCGAAGAAAGGCACACGCATCTGGACGCCATGCCGCGCCCACACTTCCTCCTGGACAGTCACCGGGTCGAGGAGGGTGCGCAGCGACACGCTGAAAACCGCCTCGACCTCAGCAGGATCGGGCCGCAGGATGGGTTCGGTGGCGCTCAGGCCAACGACGGGGGTGAGTGTGTTGTTGCTTGGGGGAATGTAGCAGGGCGTGAGCGTGCCTAGCACCTCAACGCTCGCGGGCGGAATGCCAAGCTCTTCCCACGCCTCGCGGAGCGCCGTCTGCACGGGAGTGCCATCGCCAGGGTCGGCTCCGCCGCCAGGGAGTGAAATCTCACCACGGTGGGTCGTCAGGCGGGCGGAACGCACGGTAAGCGGCAGCCAGAGTTCACCCGCGCTAGGGTAGAGGAGCAGGAGCGCGGCGGCTTCACGGGGCGTAACGCCGGGCGGGGGTTCCATTGGCCGCAGCGCGCGCCCAACGAGGTCGCGGATGACGAGCAGTTCCTCAAGGGCCAACGGTGTTGGGGCGGCCAGTGCATGGCGCAGGGCGGTGATCTGTCGCTGGAGCAAGAACGCCTCCACACTGAAGATTTTAGATTGCAGATTTGGCTTAGACAAGGTTCGCAGATGCTTTACAGTTCTAGCCCATGCAAAGCGTTCTGATGCGCTCGACCTGAAACCTGGCCTCTGAAACCTTGTCGCTCGTGCAAGGCGTTCCGATGCGCTCGACCTGAAACCTGAAACCTAGCACCTGAAAGCTTGTCTAAAATTCGCCAGTGCGCCGGGGGAACACATACTCGGCGGTAGATTCGAAGCGGTCGCTCGCAGCTTGGTAGAGCAACGAGCTGATTTTGATCGCCTGGGCATCAACCTCGATCAGATTACACGAATGCTTGCCCTGCTCAGGCCCGTGGCCGCGCCGCGACGTAGTGGTACCGCTCTGGCAGATGATCGTGCCCTGGTGGAGATCGTGAACGACATTGCGGGTGTTGCCGATGAAGGTAACGTGGAGATGGCCGCAGAGCAGCAACTCGACGTTACAGGCGTCGAGCAGCCGGATGGCGGCGGGCGCAGCCTCGATGACGCGGTCACGGTAAGGGCCGGGCGGGTTCATGACGGGGTGGTGCCAGACCACGATTTTACATGTATCGGGGCCATAGCGACCAAGGATGGTGCGTAGCGCGGCAGCTTGCGCCTGACTAACTTTGCCGCCGTCAAGGGTCAGGCCGTGGGCCGTGACCGCCCCAACGACAACGAGCCCAGGCAACGTAAAGACAGGGTTCAGGTCGCGGCTGATCATTTGGCGATAAAGCGCTAGGGGGGCGAACAGGCGCAGGTACAGGTTGAAGAGCGGTACATCGTGATTGCCAGGCACCACGAGTTGCGGGCTAGGCAGGGCGGCGCGCAAGGTGCGAGCGGCTTCCCACTGACTGGGAAAATCAGCGCGCTGCACAAAATCGCCTGAGATCACCAACAGGTCAGGGCGGAGCGCATGGGCCTGACGCACGAGGGCTTCAGCGATGGGCTTGCAGAAGGGCGGGCCCACATGCAAGTCCGAGACGTGCAGGATGCGGTAGGGCACAAGACTACTCCTTGACAAGCAGTGGGGCGGCACCATGCGCCTTCTCAAGCACCATTGTCACCAAGGCCCGCCCGATCATGCCCATCTCGACGGCGATCACGACCACGAATCCGTAGCGTAACACGGCGAGAAAAATCTCCATAGCTTGGTGCTCCGTATAGCTGTAGGAACCCACGCAGAGACGCAAGATGTTGCGTCTCTGCTACGATGTATTGTAGCATAGGCAAGCTTACTGCTGCGTTAGTCCATAGCTCACAAGTTAAGGTTTACCGTGAATTATCACGTACAGCAACTCGGTCGCGGCACCCCGGTTTTTGCACTGGCGCTTGATGATTCCCAAGCCCTCGGCGTCGGCGGCAAGGTAGGTGATCGGATCGTCCGCCCTGCCGCGATGATGGGCAACCGTAAAATGGTCCAGACCGCGATAGACCATCTCCATCAACAACGCATGAAAGGGTCGATTCAGGGCTTCGGCCACCGCATCGGTCAGGTTGACCAACACGACATGCGGACAATCTGGTCGCGTAGCGTATCCGCCTTCCGCAACACCTGTTGGGTGCTGGTCACGGTTCGCTCCTCTTTACGGGTCAAAAACCAAACCCCAGTGTTCGTCAGGGCATCAAGGCGCGTAAAAATCAAGAAGCCCAGGTCAAACAGCAGCAGCATCCCGGCATCCAGGGGCGCCAACGCCCGGTCACGGAAACGCTGATCGTGGGCCAACGGATCCGCTTCATACGAGACCCGGCGGGGCAGGCGAGGAATCACATCTAGCAGCGCGGCCATGCGTCCGGCCAAGATGGGGCCATCCCCCCTCCCGCAACAGCCCCGTTTTTCGCAACAAGGTATCCAGGGTCAACCCATCCAGCGCCACAACCCCCGTAAAGTGGTTGCGTGCCACCGCAATGCGGGTGGCAGCGGGCGCACGCGGTGCGCCCACCGACCGTGTTGCCATCGCGGGCAAGACCTCCTGCAGCACCCGCTCGAACAAGACCGCCGGCAGCGTACGCAACCGCTGCTCGACCGCCTGTTGCGACACCTTGCGCTCATGCACCCACAGCAACCCTTCGCGATTCAGCGTTCGCACCGCTTCGCTCACCGACCCCACCTGGCGCCAGATCAGGCTCAGGACAAAGGCCATCATCACCGGCAGGTTCAGCACGCGAACCCGCAGCCCCAGGTTGTAGAAGTGGGCGGCATGTTTCAAACCAGCTTGACAGTTTGGGCCTCGCGCCGCTAGGGTGAGCACGATGGGTGAGGCAGCGTCCTCGCTGGCTTCGACAAGCTCAGCCGGCGAGGACGCTGTTGGCGAAAACGCTGCCTGAGCTTGTCGAAGGCCGCACCCGGCTTCCTGTTCGTCGCGTCGTCTGCCATAATAAACTGTCAAGCTGGAACCGCCGATTCTGAACCATGCCTAAGCCGCAAAGGCTTCGCGTTCGCCAAGCATTGACGCTGCCAGTCCCCCTAGCTATAATGCGACACAGACGCAAGCCCCACCCTGCGGAGAGGTTCATGAAGCTGATCGTCTTTGTCACTGACGATGCCCAAGCCGACCCCAGCGTTGATGCGCTGGTCGTGCATGGCTTCCGCGTCACGCGGCTTGCCACCACGGGTGGCTTCCTGCGCCGTGGCAACACCACCTTGCTCGTCGGCATTGAGGATACACAGGTCGAGCGGGCCTACGATCTGGTCAAGAAGGTCGCCCCCGGTGCGCTCGCCATTACCCTGGATCTGGAGCGCTACGAGCGCTTGTGAAGCTCCTCTACGTCGCTGCAGGTATCCCCGTCCCTGGCACGTTAGGCGGCAGCACCCACGCCTACGCGGTCGCCCACGGGTTGGCGCACCTCGGCCATACGGTGCATCTCGTCGCCGCTTCCCGTGAAGGTTGGGCCGGGCTCGCCCCGTTCGCCCGCCCGAACTCCACGAAACTCGCTGGTTTCCATCTGCATCACCAAGATGTGCCGAAGCTGCTCAGCCTGTGCGCAGCGCAGGCTGTGCTGCGGTTGGCGCGGGCTATCAGACCTGATGTGGTGATGGAGCGTTACTACAACTTCGCCGGGGCAGGACTGCTCGCCGCCCGGCACCTCGGCGTGCCAGCGCTGCTTGAAGTCAACGCGCTGATCATAGACCCGCCCGCCGTGCGGAAGCGCCGCTTGGATGATGCCCTCGGTGGCCCAATGCGCCGTTGGGCCGCATGGCAGTGCCACAGCGCAAACGTGATTGTCACGCCGCTGCACACAACTGTACCCGCTGCGATTCCGCGCACCAAGATTGTCGAGTTGCCCTGGGGCGCTGAGGTTGAGCGCTTCACGGCAGTGGCAGCGGCGCGTGCGGCGCGTTCAGTGCCTGCGCTGCCATGCCGTCAAACCGTCATCTTTATGGGCAGCTTCCGCCCTTGGCACGGCGTCACTGCGTTCGTGCAAGCGGCCCAGTTGCTGTTGGCGCAAGGGCGCAACCTGCACTTTTTGCTCGTCGGCGATGGCCCTGAACGCCAAGCCGCCGCCGCCTTGACCGCAGCGCACGCCGAGCACTTCACCTTCACTGGCGCGGTGCCTTACGCCGCAATTCCAGACTTGCTCGCCACGGCTGACCTTGGGGTGGCTCCTTTTACCACTGCACCACACCCGGCGCTGCAAGCCGCTGGCTTCTTCTGGTCGCCGCTCAAAATCTACGAGTACATGGCCGCCGGACTCCCCGTCGTCACCCCGGCCATCGCACCTCTGAGTACCGTGATCCGCGATGGGTGTGAGGGGTTTTTGTACCCTGAAGGCGATGTGGCTGCGTTGGCTGGCGCGATTGCCCGCCTCCTCGATGACCCTGCCGCCGCCCGTACGCTAGGCCAAGCCGCCCGCGCCCGCGTCGTTGCCCATTACTCCTGGCACCAACACTGTGTGGCGCTGGAACACATTTTGCTAGGACTGCTGTAGATCTTCAGATAAAGCATTTGGAAGCGGTAGCTTGGACGACCTTTCTGATGCCTTATCTGACTATAGGCAAACAGCAGTGGCTGGGTACCGCTAGGATTTTAAATGACGACCTATTTCACCTCAAGGGTTAAGCTGCGGCTAGTTGGCTTCATTGCCCTGGCGCTGACGCTGCTCAGGATCAGTCCAACGCTTGCGGCTGGCCCGGTGGCCCGTGTGGTGCTTTTTTACACGCCAACCTGCGCCCACTGTCATCAGGTGATGACCGAAGTGCTGCCGCCTCTCCAAGCGCAGTACGGTGCGCAAATGGCGCTGTATGCGGTGGATGCTGCGCAGCCGAACGGCCAGGCACTCTATCAGGCGGCGATCACCGCCTTTGCTATTCCCGAGGCGCGTCAGGGAGTACCCACCCTAGTGATCGGCGCGACGGTGCTGGTCGGCAGCGAAGAAATCTCGGCGCAACTGCCTGGCTTGCTTGCGGCGGCGCTCGCGGCGGGCGGAAATGCATGGCCCGCGATCCCCGGTCTTACCCCTGACCTTGCAGCCGACAGTGCGACGCCAACGCAGGCAGCGGTGAGTCCGTTTCAGCGTGACCCGGTGGGCAATAGTCTCGCGCTTCTCCTGCTCCTCGGCATGACCGTGTCGGTTTTCCTCCTCGGGGTCAACGTGCGGCCACCCTTCACGCCGTTGCGCCCACCTTGGCACGAGTGGGCCATTCCCCTTTTGGCCCTCGTGGGTCTTGCGGTGGCAACTTACCTCGCGGTGATCGAGCTTAGTGACGCGAAGGCGTTCTGTGGGCCGGTGGGCGACTGCAACACCGTGCAACAAAGCCCCTACGCCCACCTGTTTGGCGTGCTCCCGATTGGCGTGTTAGGCGTGATGGGCTACATCACGTTGCTCGGCGCGTGGGCCACCCAGCGCTTCGGTGCTGGTCGTGCGGCCCATTTCGCGACCATCGCGTTGCCGACGCTTGCGCTCCTCGGTACGCTCTTCTCGCTCTACCTGACCTTCCTGGAACCCTTTGTGATTGGGGCGACCTGTCTGTGGTGTCTAACTTCGGCGGCGGTGATCACGGCACTGCTCTGGCTGACCGTCCCACGTCACGCGCCCCCGGTGCAACGGGGCAAATTGCACCAACGGAGATCCCGCTGAGCCACTGTCGAGTTTAGGTATGGTTCAGCACCAGCGTTGGTCGCATCCTTTTCGTTTTTGACCCACCACGACGGTCTTCGCTTCAGCGCAACTCCTGGGCAAGTTGGTACGTAGTGACGACCAAATTGCGACCTTGCGCCTTCGCCCGATAGAGCGCCCGATCCGCCAATTCGATGAACTGCGCGACCGTCATGGGCGGGACGAAAATCGCCACGCCAATGCTGATCGTCAGCGCCCGCCGCAACCCTGGCGTCTGCGCGACACCCTGGCGGATGCGCTCGGCGACCAAGACAGCTTCGTCAACCTTCGTATTGGGGAGAACGA
>CAIRDL010000308.1 GCA_903877345.1 uncultured Oscillochloris sp.
CTTTGACCGCGAGAATACACCGCATCACCAGTACATGCTTTTTTACCAATACTTACGTGAACAGTTCAGGGCTGACGCCCTTGTCCACATCGGTATGCACGGCACTGCCGAGTGGATGCCCGGCTTGCAACTCGGTCTCACAGCCACTTGTTGGCCTGACCTCCTGTTGGGTCACTTGCCCCATTTCTACCTTTACCCAATCAACAATCCCGCTGAAGCAAACATCGCCAAACGGCGCGGCTATGCCACCATCGTCGGCCATGCCATTCCGCCGTATGGTCGTGCGGGCCTTTACAAAGAGCTTCAGACCCTCAAGGAGTTGCTGGAAGAGTATCGCACCGGCGCAGCACGCGCAGCAGAACGGGCGGAAACTGAAGCGGCGAGCGATCAAGAGGTCGCCATCATCAATAAGCTTGAATTGCTCAATCTGGAGATTGAACTAGCCCGCCGCGAGGGTGAACCCTTCAACAACTTTGCTTCGCGGGCCTACGCTTACTTGCGCGAACTGGAAGGTACGCTCATTACTGGCACACTGCACATTCTCGGCAGTGCGCCACCAATTGAGCAGCAACTTACCTTGGTGGCGGAAGCGCTGAAGATTCCCCGTGACGGCAACTTGGGTTTGGGTGACTTGGCCCTGAGTGCCGTGAAACAAGGCGCAACTTCCGCCAAACTGGCCCGATCTTTCGCCGACTACGGCACGCTGTTACGCACCGCCCGCCACGGTGACGAAGCCGCCCTGACGGTGCGCGATCTCGTTGAGGCGGGGTGCGCCGAGTTTGTGCGCCGCGCCATCCTCGTCGGCGAAACGCCCGATCCAGCTTGGCGGGCAACCTTCGCGCTCTCCGAGGTGGTGCCTTGGAGCTTGGCGCTTAAACCTTTGGTGGAGTTGGGACGCGGCATGTTGGAGGCGTTGCGCGACAACACCCAGGAGCTTGACTTCCTGTTGCACGGACTGGCGGGCAAATACATTCCTGCCGCGCCCGGTGGCGATCTGATCCGCGACGGGCTGAGTGTGCTGCCGACTGGGCGCAACATCCACAGCCTCGACCCCTTCCGCGTTCCGTCGGACAGCGCCTTTCAACGGGGCGTGCGGATCGCCGAGGCGTTGGTTGCGGCCCATTTGGCGGAGCATGATGGCGAATATCCTGAAACCATCGCCCAAGTGCTTTGGGGACTTGATGCGATTAAAACCAAAGGCGAGGCGATTGGCACCGTGTTGGGCCTAATCGGAGCGCGCCCGGTGAAAGACGGCCAAGGCAAAGTCGGGCGCTACGAACGCATCCCACTGGCCGAGTTGGGGCGTCCGCGCATTGATGTGCTGATGACCGTTTCGGGTATCTTCCGCGACACCTTCGCAGGCACGATTGACCTGCTTGACCGTCTGGTGCGCGAAACCGCCCGCGCTGAAGAGCCGGAGGCGCAGAACTTCATCCGCAAACATGTCAACGCGCTGCTTGCCGAAGGGACAGCTTGGGAGGCGGCGACGGCGCGGGTTTTCACCCAAGCTGCGGGCACCTACGGCACCGATGTGGACGAGGCAATTGACGGCGGAGCCTGGGAAGAGCGCCAGGAGCTTGAAGATCTGTTTATTAAGCGTAACGCTTACGCTTTTGGCGGCGAGAAAGGCGGACAAGCGCAGCCCGAAGTGTTGCGTTCGCTGCTCAAAACCGTGGGCCGCGTAGCCCAAGAGATTGACAGCGTTGAATATGGTCTGACCGACATGCAGCATTACTACGGCTACTCAGGCGCGTTGAAGGCGGCGGCAGAACGGGCGACCGGCAAAACCGTTGCGTTGAACTACGTCGAAAGTTTCACCGCCGAGACGAAAGTGCAGAGTTTGGATCAAGTGCTACGGGTTGAATACCGCACCAAATTGCTCAACCCGACATGGTACGAAGGCATGCTCAAACACGGCCACAACGGAGCCGCCGAAATTGCCCATCGTTTCACCTACATGCTCGGCTGGAGTGCGACGACGAGTGCGGTGGACAACTGGGTGTACGATCAGGCCGCCGAGACGTTTGTGCTTGACGAAACGATGCGGCAACGGCTTGAGGCAGCGAACCCCGAAGCGACGCGCAATGCCGTCGGGCGGTTGCTTGAAGCGAGTAGCCGGGGCATCTGGCAAGCCGACGAAGCGATGCTCGACAAACTGCGTGAACTGTATGC
>CAIRDL010000309.1 GCA_903877345.1 uncultured Oscillochloris sp.
ATGCTATACTAGCCCCCGCGACTTTGCCGCTTCAGCATAAGGTGTGCGCTCAGTGACCCACAGCGAAAGCTCGCGGGTTTCCGCGCCTAAAGGCAACTATTTTATGAGTCTCGAAAATACGTTAATTTTCGCCGGAAGCCGCAGCAAGCACTTGACTGCCCGGATTTGCCATCACCTCGGCCTAAGCCCTTCGCGGGGCGAAGTTATCACCTTCTCTGATGGCAACACCTTTGTGCGCGTGCTCGAAAATGTGCGGGGCCGTGATGTCTATATCATCCAGAGTACCGTCTTTCCGACCAACGACAGTTTCATGGAATTGATCTTTTGGATTGACGCCCTCCGCCGTGCCAGTGCCGCTTCTGTGACAGCCATTATTCCCTATTTCAGCTATGCAAAGGGCGACAAGAAGGACGAGCCGCGAGTCTCCATCCGCGCCCGCGTCTGCGCCGACTGCATTGAGGTTGCTGGCTGCGACCGCGTCGTGACGATGGATCTGCACGCGCCTCAAATCCAGGGCTTCTTCCGCGTACCCGTGGATAATCTCTACGCGCTGCCCGTCTTGGTCGAGCGCATCACCCAGTTGAACTTGCCAAATTTGGTGGTCGTTTCGCCCGATGCGGGTTTTGTCAAGCCCGCCCGACGCTACGCCCACGCTTTTGGCGCTTCCCTCGCCATCGCCAACAAAGAGCGCATTGCCCACGATGAGCACGCCGAGGTGTTGGAGATCATTGGCAATGTTAGCGGTAAAACTGCCCTGATTGTTGACGATTTTACGACCTCTGGCGGTACCCTTGCGGAAGTTGCCCGCCGCTTGGTCGCCCGGGGTGCCCGCGAAGTCTACGCGATGGTCAGCCACGGCGTCTTGACTCCCGGCTCCATCGAGCGCATCGAGGCCAGTCCGTTGCGGCGGCTCTTCATCACCGATACCATCGAAACCATGCCCGTCACGCTCACGCCAAAGATCGAGGTGGTCTCCGTCGCGCCACTCTTTGCCGAGGCTATCCGGCGCATCCATACCCACGAAAGCGTCAGCGGGATGTTTCCAGCTTAGACAAGGTTTCAGGTGCTAGGGTTCAGGTTTTAGGTCAAGCGCATCAGGAAGACTTGCGTTGCCCAAGACTGTAAAGTACCTACGAACCTTGTCTGAAGCGCCCGGCCACCAGAAAGCCTTTTGATGTCGCAACCGCCCCTGATCACCGTAAGCATCTTCCGCCGCAGTTATGGGCGGCGCTACACCGACCTCCCCGTTGATCGGGTAGACGACCACGGATTTCTGATCATCTGTGATGATACCTATATGCGCCCCGCAGGTTATGACCTGTGCCCCGGCGATATTGTGCGCTGGCGTCAAGCTGGCGGCTACCTCGAAGCTGTGATCAGTGCGGTGCGCCGCGATGACCGCTCCCTTCAGGCTGATTTCACCGCAACCTACCCGCTGCCCCCTGAGTTCTTCCCCTATTGACGGTCTAGTGGCTTGCTACCTTACATTGGCGAGATTTCCTTCGATTGGCTATGCTGGTCTTAGTAGTCCATCAGCGAAGTTTTCTTGCACAAGCGTTGGCTGAGCGTGTCGAAGCCAACGGACGCTGGCTGAGCGTGTCGAAGCCAGCATGCATACCCGAAGACTTCGTTGCCAGACTACTTATCGTTCGCTGCTTTGTCTGGCAGTTCCCAAGGCACGAGGCTCTTATGGTACCGACTAAGCTCACGCTCAGTAACTTTATGTGCTACCGCGCCGACGGTGGCAGCGCTGGCCCACCCGCACTGGTCTTTGATGGCCTGCACGTGGTTTGTCTCTCAGGCGAAAATGGCTCCGGGAAGTCAGCCTTGCTCGACGCGCTTACCTGGGCGCTTTGGGGCGAGGCGCGGATGGCTGATGATGACCTGATCGCGCAGGGTCAGGGCGAGATGAGTGTTGATCTCGAGTTTCAGCTTGGCGAGCAGGCGTACCGCATTATTCGCCGTCGTCAGCGCGGTGGCTCTGGTAAACGGGGCGGCACGACCGCCGGGAAAAGCCAA
>CAIRDL010000310.1 GCA_903877345.1 uncultured Oscillochloris sp.
AGCGGTTTAGTGCAACCCAATGGGCTAAAGCCGCTAAAGCGGGTGAAGCCCTTCTATCCCAGGGCTACAGCTCCTGGGCTTTACGGGCTATTTCCGTAAGCACACCCAGCAATAGCCCCCCAACAACCACGCCCACGCCCACTAACGGAGCCGGGAGCAGACTTGTGCTTGGAGGTGGGGGCAATGTACGAAAGGTGCGCGGCACAGTGGGTGTCGGCAGCAGCACCAAGGCGGCCTCCGGCACCTGCGTCTGCTCCGCCGGTGCTTCCGGCGAGGCTGTCACCGCAAGAGTCGGCGTTGCCTCGTCGCGGGGGATGTCCAAGGTCTGGGTGCTGTACCAGACATTCCGGTCGCCCCAGCCACTCTGTTGGGTGTAGCTAAACCAGACGGCGTGGAGTTGATTACCCCCTGAGATGACCAGACGGGGCCAGAAGGGAAACGTGGCGTCAGCAGCGACCACCTCGGGCGGCGACCACGTCTGCCCATCCCACGTCAGATGGAGCAATTGAGGGCGGAGCGATAGACTATCGTTCAGGAACCCCGCAACGAGCAGGTGGAGGTGGTTCAGACTATCCGTTGCCAGCGTGTAGCGGTCGAGTGCCGACTCGCGCGGCGGGCGGGCGCGTACATATGGGATAACCGCAGGATCTGACCACGTATCGCCGCCATCCAGCGAGTGTTGGAAGTAAAGACTGTCGTCCAGGGCACTCCGGTAGACGACGAACGGATTGCCGGCACGGTCAAGGCCCAGACTGACCTGGAAGACGGGCGTGTTCGCCAACTGAAAGTGCGTCTGCTCCCGCCAAGTCAACCCGCCGTCATCTGAACGCCGGTAGACACTGTACTCCGGCGCATAGATGCCGAGATACCAGTCGCTCCCGTGATCCCACACCACATGCACCCGGTCGTGCTGGTCAACCAAGATCTGCATCCGCTCATCGCCGTCGGGCAACTGGGCCAAATTGGTGCGAACCGTCCACGTCTGCCCCCCATCCACCGAGCGGCGATACATGATCTCGCTGGCGAGATTTGCCTTGCTCTGGCTATACGGGATGGCCTCGTTGTACACCGCGTGCAAGGTTCCGTGCTGATCAACTGCCAACGCACTGTAGTAGCTTTCGCCAAGACTCAGCGGTCGGCTCCAATGCTGCGCCGACCAAGCCGCGTCGGCTGGTGCGTTCAGACTGCTAACTCGTACGCATGTACGGACAAGTACATGCAGTTGCCCGTCCGGCCCGACAACAAGACTATTCCGTACCGTGTAGCCGCCGACACACGTAGCGACGATGTCATTCACTGGCGACCACGTTTGGCCGCGCAGTTCACGGTAGCGCAGCAGATCGTCATCAGTCTTGATGCCGCTCCGCTGATCCACCCGCTGCTGCCCACTCCCCCAGATTACATAGACGGTACCAGCAGCATTGACCGCCAAATCGGGAAACCAGTCACCCCCATTGCTCTCCGAAACTGGATAGGGCGTCGTCCAGCGACTCTGCCCGCTGGTCGTTTGAGCGGGGGCTGCCAGCGCGACGAGCAACAGTGCAGTCAGGAGTACCAGAAATCCGTATGGCGTTGTGCGGCCTGGGCATGAGGGCGAGACGCCCTCATGCGCGGCGGTGAGAGCGGCTCGCCCTCGCTCCCAGGAATCTACAACAGACTTCCAGAAAACTGTACTAGCCATTGGTCGTCGGCTGAAGTTGCCCATCTTGGTCAGCCAAGCGGCGCAAGACAATCAGCATACCGAGGAAGATCCAGGTGTAGACGGTGTATTTGTAGCCTGCGATGCCTTGGTTGTAGGCGAAGGGCAGTAACCAGTCGCCGAAAAACATTGCCACACATCCCCCAAGCCAGCCCGCTGTCGCCGTTAGCGCCAGGGTGCGGCGGAAACCGGACGGCAACCGCCGACTGAGCCGCCAACCCTCTTGGACGGCAGTCCAGGCTAACCAGAACCAGCAGCCAAGACCCACGAAGCCGAACTGGGCTACGACATCGAGATAGTTGTTGTGCGTCGAGCGGGCTTCCTGCGGAAAATAGGACATGTAGTAAATCGCGTAACCCGCTGGTCCCGTGCCCAACAGCCAATGATCCTGCACCACCCGCCAGTTCTGTTCCCAGATGATCAGCCGCTCAAGGCTCCCATCGTTGATGTTATCTTGGGCAACCGTTGCAAAGAAGCCCATGCTAATGACGAGCAGCAAGCCTGCGAAGGGCAGCATAGCGAAGAAGAGCTTTGGGGAGCGGATAAAGACCAGGGCGGCTAAGGCGACCACACTAGGGAACCAGCCTGAGAGCCAGTCGGCGTTGACTACCATCACGAGATAGAGGTGCAGGAGTAGCACACCGCCAAGCACCAACCGCCAGAACCAACGGATACCCGGTTGGACGATGAGGAGTCCAAAGAGCGGTGTCGCCGTCCACAAACTCCAGAGGCCCCGGTCGTTGAGTACCGTCTGGGTAATACCCAAGAGCTGGGTGAGCGTCATCAGGCTCCCGCCGACGATAAAGGCCCCGAAGATGAAGCGCAATTGCCGCTCACTGGTCACAAAGTTGCCAATGATCAGCGGCGCGACCAGCGACATCAGGATCGTGATCAGGGCACCGCTCTGGGTCACGATGAACTTGGGAGCCTTGATCAGCACTGGGTCACGCCATACGATGCCCCAACCGAGCGAGAGCACACAGATGGCACAAAAGACTAAGATTGGCAGGTTGAGTGGGGAAGGCGAAAGCGATCCGCCCCGCACGCACACCGCAGCGATCCAGAGGCCACTTAGGACGCAGGTCAGGAGAAGGCTGAGCGGCAGCGGACTCTCGGTGCCAGTCGGGATCTGAAGCGTCGGTAAGAAGAGCGCCGTCAGGGGCAGGGCGAGGACGAGCGTTTGGGCATATTTCGTAACAAAGAGCAGCCCCAGGATGCCGAGGATCACACCCAACGGGAGTACGGCCTGCACGGTCAGGCCGTTCCCCAAGCGCAGCCCCATCAGGACGCTACCACCCACGACGGCGCTCACCAACCCGCCGACCAACAGCGGTTGCGGCAAACGGCGCTCAGTCCATGTTCGGTAACGCATGTGATCTCTCATAGCAATCCTGTTGGGGTTGTTGCGTGGAGTCGAGGCTTTAGCCGGATAGGGCCGCCTAAAGGCTCGACTCCTTTTCATAACCTGTGTAGGATTGCTACAACAAGGGTATGGTGGTTCAACGCAGCTTTACCGTCTGCATGGTTCGTAGTAGCGGCTTCAGCCGCGTTAGCAAGCCTTATACGGGGCTAAAGTCTCTTCTACGAACCGTCGCGCTGCCGCACTCGCCTTGAAACCTGGCACCTGACCCCTGAAACCTGACCCCTTCACTTCGCGGGGGCTGGTGGTGTCTTGGTAAGTGGCGGCTGCTTGGGGCGCGGGCGCTTCAAGCGCTCAGTCCCTGCTTCCAGTTCAAGCAAATCCTCCCAGGAGTCACGCGCTGCCGTTTGTGGGCAGACTGCCTCCGGCGTTGCCATGATTTCCGGGGCCGGAAGCGGCGCAGCTGGCTCCTCTGGCCTAATCCCTTCGGCCTGCACTGGCGTATGGACTTGCCCAAAACTCAGCGTGATTCCACTCGCCGCAACGCGGATTGCAACCTTGCCGAAGCCCCCAACCCGCGTAGGCACCGCCTGCTTGCTCGGACGAACAGCAGCCAATTGAGTCATGACGATCCCGCCAAGCAAATGGGTCGTGGGCTGGCTCGTAAGTTGTTTAACCACCTTCAGTACCGTTGAGCGTACGTCAAGCTTTCCATTCAACGCGAGCAGCACGCCGTCAACGTAAGGGGCCAATAGCATCGCGTCAGGCCCCGTCAGGGCGGCTGGCCCATCGAAAATGACCACATCCGCCGCTTGGTAGAGGTGCTTCAGCAGGTCAGGCCAATACACCGCCGGCACTAGCTCAGCGAAACGCTCGTAGCCCACCGCCCAACCTGAGAGTAGTTGGATCTGCGGATGGGCCGTTGGTTGGATAAAGCGCATCAAGCCGATCTCGTACTGTTGTGGCGCTGACGCATTCACCTCATGTTGGTTGACTGCATTGATCTGGAGCTTCGGGAGCGTCTCCAGCAACGCTGTCAGGTCAGCGCGACTAGTCTCGGCATCAACCAACAGCACGCGGTGTCCGGTGCGTACGTACAACTCGGCGAGATCAAAGGCCAGCGCACTCCGCGCTGCGTGGGGCTGCGGACTCGTGATGAGCAGCGAGCGGGGCAGTCCATTCCTGGCAGCGCTGATCATATTTGCGTAGAAATCAGCAACGGCCTGCTCGCGCCGAGCACTGTGCGCCGATCCGGTCGCGGCGGTAAGGGGCACGCTGCCCGGCACTTCACCCAACGCCTTGAGCCCCGTGCGCTGCCTCAATTCGCTCCCCGTGCGCCAGCGCTCGTCAAACACGTTGAGCACCAACACCGCAAGCACCGCCAACATCAGCCCGCTCGCCGCCGCTGTCCCCAGGGTCAGGGCTAGTTTTTTGGGGAGCGGCCCCGGCGCAGGGCGAGCCTGCTCAAAGCGCGCCAAGCTGTTGACAAGGCTTTCATTCCGTAGCGCCAATAGTTTGCTGTAGTCCTCAAGATATTTGTCCCGCGTCTTCTGGAGGGCGTCAAGCTGCTTTTGCAGGTCGCTGAGATCAATGGCTGAACTGAGGGTCTTCAGTTGCTGATCGAGGGTCGCGATCTTCGCTTCGACATTCTGAAGATTAGTCTGCGCCTCCCGAAGTTGCCGCTCGATCTCGGCCTGTTGCGTTTCCGCATTCCGCGAAGCATTCGGCGTATAGGCAATCAGTCGGTCGGCAATCGCATTGGCGATGGCCGCACCCCGTTCGGGGTCAGTATCAGTGATACTGAGTACGATTAAGTTGGCCCCTTGGTCTACCCACACATTCAGCATTTGGTCGCGGATGAGGATCCAGTGAAAGTCGAGCTGGAGTTGTTCGGCGACCGGCGCGAGAATGACCTCGCGTTTCACCATCGAGGCGTAATAGCTGGCAAGCACATTACTCAGCTTGACGGCGCTCTCATTGGGCGCAGCCACCGCAAAGTTATTGCCGACCATCAGGGTTGCCTGGGCAACAAAGAGATCCGGCTGCCGGCGAGCAAAGAACCACGTCGTGCCGGTGGCTACGATCACCGCTAAGGCAAGCACGTACCACCAGCGCAGAAAGAGCTTGAGGTAGGTGACAATATCGCGCCAAGTAAGCATGGTTCTGTTTCCGGTACCCCGGCAAGGGGTGTAAAGTTAAGGGAAGCGGATCTTTTTAATTGTCTCGTGATGCGTGATCCATGATCGGTCAAGGCACTGCTCGGTCACGGATCACGCATTACGGATCACGTTGGTTAGTGGCTCTGGTGCCGAATCCAATGGGCCGCCTCTAGTAAAGAAGCGACCACCCGGTCGGGCTGTTGGTGCTGTTCGGTCGCCCCGCGTTGCGCCACGCCAACGTCGGCATCCGTTTGGACAAGAATGGTGCGACAGCCTACCGCGTGGCCTGCGGCGATGTCGGAAAGGGCATCGCCAACCATGTAGGCCGCAAAGGGATCAATCTGGTACTCCGCCACCAAACGTTGGAGCATGCCCGGGCGCGGCTTGCGGCAAGGACAGGCTTCGTCGGGCCGATGCGGGCAGAAGCGCACCGCCGTAATCCGTCCTCCCTCGCCCTCGATCACCGCTAACATCCGGCGATGAATCGCCTCGACCGTCTGTTGCGCCACCAACCCTCGGTTTATAACCGCCTGGTTGGTAACAATGAAGAGCGCACACCTCTGTTCGGTCAACAGGCGCAACGCTTCCAATGCGCCTGGTAAAAAGCGAAACTCCTGCCAAGCCTTCACATGGTCGGCGCGCTTGGCATTGATTACCCCATCGCGATCAAGGAAGACTACGGTGCCCTTGGCTGGCTGCACGTAAGTCGCCATACGCCCTCTCTATCACCAGACACGGCGCATCCCAGCCTAGCTACTAGAGCTAAATAGCACCTAAACGGGGTCACACCCTAGCTGACAAAGCTGTTACGTGAGGCGTGATGCGTGAGGCGTGATGCGTGAGGCGTGAGGCGTGAGGCGTGAGGCGTGAGGCGTGAGGCGTGAGGCGTGATGCGTGAGGCGTGAGGCGTGATGCGTGATCGGGCCACAACAC
>CAIRDL010000311.1 GCA_903877345.1 uncultured Oscillochloris sp.
TATAGCAGTCCTATCCAGGTCGTAAAGAGGAGTCAAGGCTTTAGCCGGCTGAAGCCTTGACTCCTCTTAGCAACCAGTTTAGGTTTGCTATATAATCGCTACAGGGTTTTCATGGCATGGGTTGTTTTTAGGGAAGGAACCACTCCATGAACCTGATCGAGTCGTTCCGCATCGCCTTTCGCGCCCTCTTCACGAATAAGCTGCGGGCCGCGCTGACCATGCTCGGCATTGTGATTGGCGTGGGTGCGGTGATTGGCATGTTGGCGATGGGCAACGGCTTTAAGAGTTTTCTCAACGGCCAGTTTGCCCAACTTGGCGCGGGCAATTTCTATGTTGTGCCGTTCGTTGACAGCAACAAAATTGCGGCGCGCACTGCCGCCCGCCTGAGCGCCGCCGACGCGCAGGCCATTCTCGCGCCGGGGCGTGCGCCCGCCGTAGCTGGTATCGCCTTCGAGTTTAGTGGTGCGGCCCAAGTCAGCGCCGCAGGCCAGCGTTTTACCTACAGCGTGCGCGCAGTCAACGCGGCATGGTTTACGGTGACGCCGCAGGATTTGGCGGCGGGCCAGCTTTTCACCGCTACCGATGATGACCAGCGGGCGCGGGTCGCCGTGATTGGTAAGCGAGTCGCGGAGCGTTTCTTCGGCAGCGCCCAAGCCGCCGTGGGTCAGCGCCTTAATCTGAATGGGGTCGGCGTGACCGTGCTGGGCGTTCTGGCAACCGAACCTGGCTCATTCAGCATCGGGGCCGATCCGGCTGAGGCGGTTTTTATCCCGTATAACACCGGCGTCAGTCGGCTCTATCGCAACCAGACCAGCGCCGACATCAATCTTTCGATTATGACCGTGAAGGCGCGCAGCATTGCCACGATTGAAGCCGCTATCGCTGAGGTAACGGCCAGCCTGCGCGAACAGCATCGCCTGACCTATCAGGACAACGATTTCACCATCGTAAATCCCGACCAAATCGCTACGCAGGTCAATGGTGTGTTGGGAGCCTTCAACACCTTTCTTGGCCTCGTGGCGGGGATTTCGCTGCTCGTTGGTGGCATCGGCATTATGAACATTATGCTGGTGAGTGTCACTGAGCGCACCCGCGAGATTGGCCTGCGGAAAGCGCTAGGCGCGAAGCGGCGCGACATTCTGTTCCAATTCCTGATCGAAGCCCTGGTGCTCTGTCTGATCGGCGGAGGACTCGGTATCCTGCTTGGCTATGCCCTTTCGCTGGTCAGCACGCTGCTGCTCGTCAACCTGTTCAACGCCAAAGGCGCGGTCGCCACCGTCAGCCTGAGCAACATTCTGCTCGCCACCGGCATTTCCGCCGCCATCGGGATCGCCTTCGGCTTCTTCCCGGCCCTTCAGGCGTCGCGACTTAACCCGATTGAAGCCCTACGGACGGAATAACCTATGTCACTCCTCGAAGCCTTCCAAGTCGCCTGGGCTTCAATGCTGAGCCACAAACTGCGGGCCTTCCTGACGATGCTCGGCATTATTATTGGCGTTGGAGCCGTTGTGGGTATGCTTGCCATTGGCGAAGGCTACGCACGCTATATTGACGCCCAATTTAACTCGTTAGGCGTAGGCACGTTCTACATCAATCCCCAAGTGGATAGCAAAGACGAAGCCGAGACACTCAAGCCGCGCCTGACGGCAGCCGATGCGGTAACGCTGGTGCAGCCTGGGCGCGCACCTGCCGTGGCCTCGGTGGTGATTGAATTGACGCGGAATGGCGCGGTTAGTGCTGGGGGCGAGCGCTATCTGTTTGGGATTAAAGGCGTGACGCCCGCCTATTTCCTAGTTGGCGACCAGCAACTCGGCGATGGGCGCTGGTTCACTGATGCCGAGGAACGAGCGAGTGCCCGCGTGGCGGTGATTGGCAAGACGGTGGCGAACACGCTCTTTGGCGGCATCGAGGGCGCGGTGGGGCGGCGCATCAGTGTAAACGGCGTGCAACTTGAGGTGGTCGGCGTTGCGACGACAAAGCAGAACAACGTCGCGGGGGCCATCGGGCGCTTCGGTGATCCCGGCGAACAAATCTTTCTGCCCTACAGCACCGCCCGCGACCGGCTTTTCCGCAATGAGGTTGACCAGCGCGTGGATGTGTCGAGTATGACCGTCAAGGTGCGCGATGTGGCGGCGATGGACGAAGCGATCCGCCAAGTGACGGCGGTGCTGCGTGACGCGCACCGGCTGACCTACCAGCCGAACGACTTTTCGATCACCAACCCGACCCAACTGGCGGCGCAATTCCGTGCGGTGACGGTCGGCTTCAGCGCGTTTCTCGGCACGATTGGCGGCATCTCGCTGTTGGTCGGCGGCATCGGCATTATGAACATCATGCTGGTGAGTGTCGCCCAGCGCACGAAGGAGATTGGGCTACGCAAAGCCGTGGGTGCGCGCAGCCGCGACATTCTCTGGCAATTTCTGATCGAGGCGCTGGTGCTCTGTCTGTCGGGCGGGCTGTTGGGCATCGCCCTGGGCTACCTGCTCTCCTTCGGCGGCACTTTCATCCTCTACGCCATCTCGCAAGACCCGACGATTCAGGCCAGTGTCTCGCTCTTTTCGATTGTGTTGGCAACCTCAATCTCGGCGGGCGTCGGCATCTTCTTCGGCCTCTTCCCCGCGTTACGGGCGGCGCGGCTGAATCCGATCAAGGCGCTGCGCAACGAGTAGGGGTTTTAGATTTTAGGCAATACCGCAGAAGTAACGCTGTGAGGCGTCTTGTCATGCTGAGCGAAGCGAAGAACCCCGGCCGGGATACTTCGCTTCGCTCAGCATGACAGCGTTCCTTATGCTCGATTGCCATTTTACAGTTTGGGCAAATGCACCGCGTCCTGTTGCGGCAAATCTACAATCTAACAATTACGACGCCTCCATTACCTGCAAGAAGAGCGCGACCGCCTGCGGGTCAAAGTGAGTTCCGATCTGGTCACGGATATACTCAAGGACTTGGGCTTCGGGCCAACCCATCCGATAGGGGCGGTCAGAGCGCAGGGCGTCCCACACGTCCACCACGGCGAACAAGCGCGCCGCAAACGGGATTGCCTCGCCCGCAAGTCCACAGGGGTAGCCGCTGCCATCCCATTTTTCATGATGACAGTACGGAATGGCTAGCGCCGGTTGCAGGTAGGGAATCGGCGCGAGCATCGTATAGGCGTACTGCGGATGCCGCCGCATAATCACCCATTCCTCGTCCGTCAGTTTGCCAGGCTTGAGCAAGATAGCGTCGGGGATGCCAAGTTTCCCCACGTCGTGCAGCAAGGCACCCCGTCGGATGTGCGTAAGCTCGTCACCGCCAATGCCCGCCGCCTGCGCCAGCCGCACTGTCAGCTCTGTGACGCGCAACGAGTGCCCTTCCGTCTCTTTGTCGCGCAAGTCGAGGGCGTAGATCCAACCCTCTATTGTGGCATCGTAGCTGCGTAACAGATCGGTGTGGGCTTGCTCGAGCGCGGCACGTTCGTCGAGCAGGCTGCGATAGCGGTTGAGGCGCGTGATGGTTTTGATGCGCGCCCGCAGTTCCGCCCGGTTGAATGGCTTGGTGATAAAATCGTCAGCCCCAACGCCTAGACCGCGTAGGCGCACGGAATTATCATTGAGCGCTGTGACCATAACCACCGGCACTTCGGCAAGGCGTGGGTTGGCGCGCAGGCTCTGACAAACCTCAAAACCGTCCATGCCCGGCATCATCACATCGAGCAGAATGACATCCGGCGTAAGGGCAGCAGCTTGGCGCAGCGCCTCTAGCCCGTCGGCGGCAAAGGCCAGGGTGTAGCCCTGGCCGTACAGCAGATCTTCCAACGCCTCACGCCCCTTGGCATTGTCATCAACAATCAGCACGACGCTCGCTTGGGACATCCTACACACCTCTCACACTTTCAACATGTGCTGAATAGTTACCACCAGCCCCTTCAGGCTGACAGGCTTCGTTAGGTATTCGCTCGCCCCGGCAGCCATGCAGCGTTCTCGGTCGTCAGGCATAGCGAGGGCGGTCATGACGATGATCGGCAGCGCCGCATAGGTGGGTTGGGCACGCAGTTGGCGCGTCGCCTCCAGGCCATCCATTTCCGGCATCTGGATGTCCATCAAAATCACATCCGGGCGCGCTTCGTCAACCCTGGCGAGCGCCTCGCGACCATTGCGGGCCTCCACCACATGGTAGCCCCGGTCTCGTAAGTAACTGCCGATGGCGCTGATGTTGATCTCGTTATCTTCAACGAGCAAGATCCGCCCATTGACCGGGGGTGGCGTGAGCGGCACGGCGATGATCATCGCCTCATAGGCGGTTTCCAGCCCAGCGCCCACGACCCCCAATACCCGCCGGATGGCCTCGCGTGAAATCGGCTTGACCAGATACTCCGCTGCGCCCGCCGCCAACCCCTTCGTCCGCTCGTCTACCACCGAGACAATGATCACCGGGATCGAGTGCAGGTGCGGATCAGCTTTGAGTTGCCGCAACACTTCCCAACCCGACTGACCCGGCATCTGCAAGTCGAGGAAAATCACATCGGGGTGGAGCTTGGCGACTTGATCGAGCGCACCCTCGCCCTGCGGGTGGATGACGGCGTGAATGTGGAGTTCCTTGAGGTAGCGCACGAGTTGCTCCCCCGCCGTTTCCACATCCTCAATGACCACCGCCGAGTGCATGGCGCGCTCACCCGTGAGCGGGGCGGTTGTGGGAAGGCGCGGCGCTTCCAACGGCGCGGGCGGAGTGTAGGGCAGCGCGATGGTAAAGCGGCTGCCCTTGCCGAGTTCGCTCGCCACCGCGACACTACCGCCGTGTAATTCTGTTAGGCGGTGTACCAAGGCCAGCCCCAACCCCGTGCCTTCGTGCTGCCGACTCAGCCGCGAGTCAAGTTGGACGAAGGGCTGAAACAGTCGCGCCATCCCCTCCGCGTCCATCCCGATGCCCGTGTCCTCCACGACAAAGCGGATCACCCCCGCCTCGCTGTCAACGTTGACCGCAAGGCTAACCCGCCCGCCTTTATGGGTGAACTTGACTGCGTTGCTCAACAAATTTACCAAGATCTGCTTCAGCCGCCTGGAGTCGGCTTGCATCCTTGCCAGTTGGTTGCTTTGTTGGAAGGCTAATTGGAGTTGCTTTTTCAGGGCCAGTTCCTTGACAAATAAAAGGCTGGCCTCACACACCTCGGCGATCATAAAAATATCACACTGAAGTTCCATCCGCCCCGACTCTACCTTTGACAGATCGAGAATGTCGTTAATCAGTGTGAGCAAGTGGCGCCCGCTGGCTTCGATGTTATGGAGCGCGGCCTGTTGGCGCTCGTTGAGCGGGCCACGGAACTGCTCCAACAGGCTTTCGCTAAGGGCTAAAATGGCGTTGAGTGGCGTACGCAACTCGTGGCTCATCGTGGCAAGAAACTCATCTTTGGCCCGTACCGCCCGCAACAGTTCGAGGTTGGCGCGGCTAAGGTCGGCGGTACGCTCCTCGACCCGGCGGGCCAGCGAGTTGCGCTCCACGATTAGGGCCTCCTCCGCGTGGTACCGTTCAGTGACATCGCTGAAGAAGCCGACGAGGAACGCTTGCCCCTCCAAGAGGGCCGCCGTGGCCTTGACATCGGCATAGAAAATGCTCTCATCTTTGCGTTGACAGCGAATGCCAGCGACCAACTGTTTTTCACCCCGCGCTAACGCTTCAAACTCGGCAAGAACATGGGGCAGCGCCTCCTGCGGATGCAAGTCGCGTACCGTGAACTGGCGGAACTCGTCGTGAGTGTAGCCGAATAACGTACACATTAAAGGTTATTCCGATTTACGACATGGCCACCCAAGGGCGATGGCGAAGCCGAAGGTTGTGGAGTCCACACGCCACTTCCATCACGAGATCGCGGATGGTTCCACGCCAGACTCGCAGCGCATCCTTCACCATCCGGCA
>CAIRDL010000312.1 GCA_903877345.1 uncultured Oscillochloris sp.
GCGTGAGGCAGCGCTACCACTGCCGCCACTACCACCACCATTCGTCGCGTTGTACTCTTCTTCCTCACTCATCGCGCTGGGATCGGGATCCTCAAGGCGCATGGTCAGGCTGATTCGCTTGCTCTGCTGGTCAACCTCAATCACCCTGACCTGGATCCGGTCGCCAACTTTGACAATATCCTCGACTTTGTTGACCCGGTTGGACGAAAGTGCCGAGATATGCACAAGGCCGTCGCGCCCGACGCCAATATCCACGAAAGCCCCGAAGGGCGCAATCCCGCTGACGGTGCCATCAAGGATCTGACCGGACTCGAGCCCCTGCATTTTTTGGGAACGCTGGGCGCGGCGCAGGCTCAAGCTGATGCGGGTGCCATCAGGATCAACTTCGAGCACCTTGAAAAGGAAGCGGTCGCCAACCTTCACCGCGTCTTCGGGCTTCTCGACGCGACCCTCAGCCAACTCGCTCACATGGACAAGGCCATCTTTCCCGACCCCAATGTCGGCGAAGGCACCGAAGGGCGCATAGCCGGTGATCACGCCGTCAACCACATCGCCGACCTTCATCGCGGCCAGCCGGTCTTTGTCAATCTCGGCGCGCTTGGGGCGACTGTTGCGGTTGCTGCGGCTGCCCTCGACTTTTTCTTTCTCACCGCTGCCCGAACGCATGGTCAAGCTGATGCGGCGCGCTTCGGGATCCACACTCTTGACGCGCACCCTCACCGTGTCACCAATTTGCACCACATCAGCGGGGGTGTCAATGCGGGTGTCGCTCATCTCTGAGATATGGACGAGACCATCGCGCCCGACGCCCACATCCACGAAAATACCGTAGAGGGCGATCGAGGTCACGCGGCCATCCAGTTCCATCCCTGCGTGCAGATCCTTGAGTTTGCGCGGACGGCTGCCTTCCTCCGTCACCGGCGTAAAGCTGGCCCCACGGGGCGCATCATCCGGCGTGGGTTCTTCCGCATCGGTGAGCCCTACAGCTGGGGCGTCCACCGGAGCGTCTGCAGCGGCGGGCTCCTCGGCTGACGGCTCAGGGGTAGGCTGGGCCACGGGCTCAGCCTCCGCCGTCGGCTCCGGCGTGGCCGCCGCGTCCTCTGGTGTCACCGGAGCGTCCACTGCGTCGAGCAGCGTGGCAAGCAACTCGCTCTCGGTGGACTCGTTCCTACGTACCTGGTCGGTCATCATCCCTCCTAAACGTGTAACACTTCTGCTTTACGATTGCATCTGGCGACGAATGGCCTGCACGAGGCCACCGTCACTCAGATCTTCAAGCCTATAGTACGCCCCGCGCAAGTGTTCGGCCAACTGGCGCGAGAGACCCCGCTGAATCGTGGGGAGTTCGGTATCAATCACAATAGCCCGGATCGCGTGTGCTGCGATCAGATCGGCGATCTGATAGGCTTCTTGCTGTGGCGGCAGATTACTGATCGCCACATTCGCCTGCCCATCGGTGAGCAACACCATCAGGGGCAGGATTTCCTCATCTTGACGGCGCGCACGCGCCAGTAACTCAAAAGCGGTCAGCATCCCCCGGGCCAACGGCGTCTTGCCGCCGGTGGGCATCGTCTGGAGGCGCTTCTGGGCCAACTCGACACTGTTGGTCAGGGGCAGCAAGATGCGGGCATAGTCACGTTGAAAACTGATCAGGCCGACCCGGTCGCGTCGTTGGTAAGCGTCGCGCAACAGCGAAAGCACCGCCGCTTTCGTCGCCTGCATGCGCTCGTCGGCGGCCATACTCCAACTCGCATCAACCACAAAGCAGACGGCGTTGCGCGTGCGGCGCACCCGCACCTTCTGGCGCAGGTCGCTCGACCGGAGCAGCACTTTGGGGCGGCGCCGGTGGGGCAGCGCGATGGTGTGCAACAGTTCGTCCCGCCGTTTGCGCTGATAGACCGCCGCCTCGCGCAAAGTTGCATCAAAGGCAAGATCCGTGACGCGGGCCACGCGCTGGCTCTTGATATAGCGCCCCTGTTTGCGGGTGGTGCGGGTGCGCGTGCGCTTGCCGGGCGCACGGCGCTGTTGGCGGTCGCTCTGGCTTTCGAGGCGGCGGGTGCGGAAGAGTTGGTCAGCCTCGAACTGCTTGCCACTGCCTTGGGTCGCGCTCGTCTGCTCGTTCACCGCAGCGCTCCCGGCACTGCCAAGGGGCGTCACCTGGCCGCCGCTCCCGGTCTCGTCATCGCCGCCCTCACCCTGTTCGGTCTTCGTACCTACCTCAGCCTTTTTTTTTAGCTCGTCGCTGGCGTCAACCTTAGCGGACTTCCCGCTCCGTTCGAGAATAGCGGCCACTCGCTGTTCATCGAGCTTAATCTCAGCGAAGGGCTGCCGCCGCATCCGGTGGGGCAGCGCCAACTCGGCGGCGAGGCGAATATCCGCAACGCCCAACTGCGTGCGGCCACTCCAAGCCGCGTGGGTGCGGGCAGTTTCCAGAATAGTTAAATCGGCGCGGTGGCCGTCTACGCCAAGCTCAATGCAGAGACTCGCCACGGCAGCCATATCAGAGCCATCCATCTGCACGATGGGCAGCAATTCGCGGGCCGCGACAATCCGGGCGGCGAGGGTGTCCTCTTCAGCCTGCCAGTAGGCCATGAACGCCTGGGGATCGCGCTCGTAAGCGAAGCGGCGTTCGATCACCGCAACCCGCGAAGGCACATCGTTCAGGCCCGTCACTTCAACGGCGAGGCCGAAGCGGTCGAGCAACTGCGGGCGCAACTCGCCCTCTTCGGGGTTCATCGTGCCAACGAGGATAAAGCGCGCCGGATGTGAAATGCTCACCCCTTCGCGCTCAACCGTATTCACGCCCATCGCCGCCGCATCGAGCAACAGGTCAACAAGGTGATCATCAAGCAGATTCACCTCATCAACATAGAGCAGACCACGGTTGACGTGCGCGAGGAGTCCAGGCTCGAAGCGGCGCAGCCCCTCGGTGATGGCGTGCTCAAGGTCGAGCGAGCCAACGACGCGATCCTCGGAGGCAGAGACGGGCAACTCAACGAGGCGGGTGGGGCGGCTGAGAGTCGGGAGAGGTTCGCCAGTGGCATTGCGGCGCTGACACGTGACGCAGAGGCCCGCCGGGCGGTCGGCCTGACAAGAGTAGGGGCAATCGGCGACCACGGTAATCGCGGGCAACAGACGGGCGAGGCCACGCACCGCCGTTGATTTCGCGGTACCTTTCTCGCCACGGATGAGCACACCGCCGATCCGCGAATTGATCGCATTCAGAATCAGCGCTTGCTTCAGCCGCTCCTGACCGACGAGCGCGGTGAAGGGATAGACTGGGCGCAGAACCGAGGTACTCACGACAATAAAAATCTTCCAGCTCGCGGGGAGCCAGAAGTCCTAGCGGCAGTGCCGATATAGAACTGGTGTAAGAACCATCCCAAGCGACGACCAACCGCCCTGACGTACATTAGCCCGCCCAAACACTGCACAGTGAAGCCGTGGAATCGTAACTTACGGCGAGGCCTATTGTCACACAACCACGCGTAAAAGTCAAATCGCGCTCTCACCCTTCTATCAGACGCGCAGAAGGCAGCACTGTTTGGCCCCCTGATGCCGCAATGCTGCTCTTCACAGGTGTTCAGCCTACCCATCGCTCCCGCCTAAATGCCTACCTGAGCCACCCCCGGCCAAGCACGGTGCATCATCTTATACATGTGTTATAATCAGCCCCTAAGTATCTTAGCATCAACAACCACAGCTACAGCATTACCCTCGCGCAGGGGGTTCGCCTTGCGCTATTTCTTTAGACAAGGTTCGTGTTTACTTCACAGTCTTGGCAAGCACAAGGCTCCCTAATGTGCTTGACCTGAAACCTGGCACCTGAAACCTTGTCTTACTGTCAAAAGCTGTTGAGCGGAGTGAAACGTGGGCTTTAACCCGATCAATTCGCTGTTCGGAGCCTTTAGTCGTGATCTCGGCATTGACCTGGGCACCGCAAACACCCTTGTCCATGTGCGGGGCAGGGGCATTGTGATTAGTGAACCTTCGGTCGTGGCGATTGATGCCAGGACAAAGCGGGTTCACGCAGTTGGGGCCGAGGCTAAGGCGATGGTGGGCAAGACGCCTGCTAATATCATCGCCGTGCGCCCGCTGAAAGATGGCGTGATCGCTGACTTTGATGTCGTCGAGAAGATGTTGGCTTACTTTATTAAGAAAGCCCACGCCCACTCGGCGATGTGGATGATTGACCCGCGCCCCCGCGTGGTGGTCGGCGTACCCTCAGGCGTCACGGAGGTGGAGAAACGCGCCGCCCGCGATGCCACGCTGAACGCCAAGGCCCGTGAGGCGTATGTGGTCGAGGAGCC
>CAIRDL010000313.1 GCA_903877345.1 uncultured Oscillochloris sp.
CGGCCACAGTCGCCCCAGAACGCCCCGCGCCGGTCGCAGCGCTCCCGACACCACCGCCGCTCGCCGCGCCGCCCGCGCTTGCCATCCCGGCGCTACGGGCCAAGCTGCCGGTGAAGGTGTCTGCGAACGGCAACGGCGCACACGCAAAGGTGAGCACGAACGGCAATGGTGCTTCGAGCAATGGCAACGGGCACGGGAAGGGCAACGGGATGAGTAGTAGTGAGGTCGTCGCTTCGGCGTCCGCCCTGGGGCGTACCCTGCGCCTCTATCTGCCGCGCACCGGCGACGACGAGGCCGACGTGCAGCATATGCAGAATGTCTACAGTGTGCTGCGCGACAGCAGTGGCCCTGACCGCGTCACGCTCTATTTGCGGAACGGCGTCGGCGTGGTGGTGCTTCAGTCGCAGCACACCATCAGCATGTCGTCCGACCTAGTCGCCCGCCTGCAAGGGGTGCTTGGGGCCGAACAGGTCGTGGCGGAGTAAGCGCTTGTTGGAAGTGAGAGCGTGTCTCGCCCTTGCTTCCAGGCCACACAACCGCGTCTTGCTGCGACAGCGCTTCTAGGCGGAAATTATCGAAGCGCACCCGCGCCCCTTCAGCGTCAGCACCCTGCACGATCAGCCCTACCATACCGTCCATCGTAATGCCATCAGGCAACGCGATGGGCGGTAATGCTTGTTCGTTGACCGTGATGGTGCAATTGCGCCCGCGCACCTCCACCTTGAGGTGATTGGTGGCCTTCAGTCCCGCCTTGATCGCCGCCAACGGCAGCGCCGGGAAGACCGTGTAGCCCGCGTCGCCGTTGCGGTACATGATGATGCGCCCGTCGGGAATGATCAGCAGGGCAAAAAAGCCGAAGTCGCCCGCATCGCCGAACATCAGGCCGTAGGCGCTGTTCTTGGTCGGCCCGCTGAGCATCGCCGCGTCAACTTCAAGCACAAAATCCCCTTTGACTTCCGATGCGCCGGTGGGCAACGGCTGTTGCCACGCGACCACCGCCCCGCCGACAAAGACCTCGTAGGCTCCACCGCTCACCGTGGCCCCGCCCACACTCCACTTCGCGGTCGCCGGGTTGCTGAAATCCTCCGCCAGATCAAGCTTGGTGGGCGTGCCGGTGGGCAGCATCGTTTGGGCGAACCCCGCGAGGTTGTCGAAGCGCACCACCAAGCCGCCAGTGGCAAACGTGACCAACCCCAAGGTCAGTTGGCCGCTCTCTTGCGCTGTGTCGTTGAACGTCAGTACCTGTTCACCATTGATATAGCCAGTGAGCTTGGGGCCGTCGGCGACCACGCGCAGGCGGTTGGTGACACCAGGGCCGAGTTTCAGCTTCGCGAAGCGCGTCCAGGGTACCAGGGAGGTATAGGCTTTGTTCGAGACTCGCACCAGGCGATAGTAGCCCGAGGCGCTGATCGAAAACATGAGGTGTTCGTCGGGGGCGCTTTGGCGGAAACGGATGCCGAACTCACCCTCGGCGGGGCCAGCGGTCTGCGTGGCATCCACCGCCAAATCGAAGTCGCGCACATTGCCAGCACCGAGGAACAGACCGTAGCTATCAAAGTTGTCGAGGTCGAGACTGATTTCGTAAGCACCGCCAGTGAGGCGACTCTGCGAGCGATCCCAACGGCTGCTCGCCTGACTAAAATCGTCGCTAATGCTCACCCGACCGGCGGGTTGCGTGACAAACTTATTTGGCGCTTCGGGCGGCGGGGCGTCGCTAGGTTTGGCGGCAAGCATGGGAACAAGGTTACGCCCTGCCGGTGTGAACAGCACAAAGCCGATCAGCGCCAAGGCCGCGCAGGCAACGAAGGCGGCGAGGGCGGTGGCGATGAGGATGAGCAGGCGCTGCCGACCACGGGGTGCGGGCGCGCCGGGCACCTCGAAGGCTGCCGGGGCGGCCTCGGGGGTGGATGGGGGCGGCGCAGACTCTTGCGGATCAGCCATCAATAACCCTCCTTGGAACTGGTATCCCCACAGTTCACCGCGTTACCAAGTGCGCCACCGTCACCCCATCGCCGCCATCGCGCCCGCCGCCAGCGAACGAGGCGACCAGCGGGTGCGCCTGAAGCATGTCGCGCACGATTTGGCGCAAGGCTCCGCTGCCTTTCCCGTGAACGAGGCGCACTTGAGGGAAGCCCGCCAGATAGGCGTCGTTCAGGTAGCGCTCAAGCTGATCGCCGACCTCGTGAGCGCGCCAGCCCCGCATGTCCAGAGTCATCGCTACGTCGGGGGCGACGGGCAGCGTGATGGAGCGTTCGGCGGGCTGTTCGGCCCCGCGCTTGCCAGTGCGGGCATCGCGGCCACCCGTTTCGCGCCGCAACTCGCGCAGATCCACCGTCATGCGAAAGCCGCCGACCTGCACCGTCGCCGTGCCATCGGCTACGTCGAGGGCGATGATTTCGCCTTTCAGCCCCACCGAGCGCACCAACACGGTGTCGCCCAGTTGTAATGGGCGCGGCGTTTGCGCTGGTGGCGGGGCCGCCGACTCCGTGGGCCGTGGCTTCAGCACGGCCTGCTTGACCTGTTCGGACGCCTCGGCTAGTTGCTGCTCGGCCTGGTCGAGCCATTGGCGCGACAACGCACCACTGCGGAAGTCTTCGCGCAGGCGGCGCAGTTGATTGCGGGTCTCGCGTAACTCATCCTCAAGCTGGATTCGCACCGTCTCGGCTTCCGCCTCGCGGCGTTCCTGCAACGTTTGCCACTCAAGCTCAAGGCGGTCGCGGTACTTCGCTGCATCGTCGCGCAACTCCTCAGCGCGGTGCAACGCCGCCGTGGTCATGGCGCGCTCTTGGTGCATGCCAGCCAACAAATCCTCGACGGCGGCATCCTCGTGGGCCAGCGTACTTCGGGCGCGTTCGATCAGCGCCGGGGCCAAGCCGAGGCGACCGGCAATCGCCAGGGCGTTTGAGCGTCCGGGCAGCCCGATGCTCAGCCGATAGGTTGGAGCCAGCGTCTCAACATCGAACTCAACCGAGGCGTTCTGGACGCCGGGCGTCTGGTAGGCAAAAGCTTTCAACTCGGCATAATGGGTCGTCGCCACGCCCAAGACGCCCAGCGCAAGCAGGCACTCAATAATCGCCCGCGCCAGCGCGGCGCCCTCGACGGGGTCGGTGCCAGCGCCCAATTCATCGAAGAGCACCAAGGCGGGCGGGCGCTCCGTACTCAGCAAATGTGCGTGATCCGCCTCCCACACCGTAGCCGCCAGCGGTTGCGCCACCAGGGCGTCGAGCACGCGAATAATATTCCGCATATGCGACGAGAAGGTCGAGAGGCTCTGCTCAATACTTTGCTCATCACCAATATCGGCAAAGATCTGGGTAAAAACGGGGAGCCGGGTCGGCGCGGCGGCGGGCAGGTGTAGGCCCGCCTGAGCCATCAGGGCGAGCAGGCCGGTCGTTTTGAGCGCGACCGTTTTACCGCCGGTGTTTGGCCCGGTGATCAGCACCAACCGGAAAGCCCCACCGAGCCAGATCGTCGTCGGGACGACCTGCGTTTGGTCGAGGAGCGGGTGGCGCGCTTGGGTGAGCAGGAGCGGCGCAGCTTCGGGGCCAGCATCGTCCGACAGCGGCGCATCAGGTGTCCAGGGGCTAATTTCAGGTTGAACCGCCCGCAGCGCGGTCGCAAACTTCGCCTTGGCGAAGGCCAAATCCAGAGCGGCGACCGTCTCGATAGTAGCGACAAGCTGCGGCGCCGTCGCACCGACGCGGTCGGAAAGGGCGGCGAGAATCCGCTGCACCTCCTCCTCCTCGGCAGACTGGAGTTCGCGCCAACGGTTATTCAGCTCAATCACGGCTAACGGCTCAATATAGAGCGTCGCGCCGCTGCTTGACTGGTCGTGGACGAGGCCGCGCACCTCTTTGCGATGACTAGCCTTCACCGGAATGACATAGCGCCCATTGCGCACCGTGATCAGCGCCTCTTGGAGCGCACCGCCCATACCGGCTGCGGCGACCATATTTTGGAGTTTGGCTTGGAGGCGCGTAAAAGCGCCACGGATCTCGTGCCGCAGGCGCGCAAGCTCAGCGCTCGCCCCATCAAGGACTTGGGCATCAGCGCCGATAGTGTGCAGGATTTCGTCTTCCAAAGGCGGCAGCGCGGGCAGACTAACGGCAAACTCGCGCATAAGCGGGAAGCGTTCGAGGGGCAGTTTGAGCAAGCGGGAGCGGAGGGTGCGGGTTGCAGCGATGGTACTAGCGATTTCGAGGAAGGTCGTACCATCGAGAATACCGCCGCGTGCCGCGTGGTTGGCGGCGCGGCGTATATCGTGGGTACCCCCAATGGTGATGTCGGGGAACGTATCGAGGAGCAAGCGCGCCTCGCCGGTGAGCGCCTGGGCGTGTTGTACCTCGGCGACCACCGTGGTGGGCTGGAGGGCGAGGGCTAATTCACGGGAAGCGGAGAAGGCCACATAGCGGGCCAGTTGTGCGCGGATCTTAGGAAACTCGAGGGTTTCGAGCGTCTGTGGAGCGATGCCCAGCATACGTTATTCACTGGCTCATAAAGAGCAGATCGGCCCCATCGGGCAAGAAGGGCGACAAGTAGGAATAGGTCAGGTGGAGAATAGAAGTGGCGAAATAGCGCAGAATGGTCGAGGTGTAGACCAGCGAGCCAACGGAGCGAAAGATCGGCAAATCAATGTTTTGCCCGCCGTGTACAATCATCAAATTCCACAGCAAACTACCCCCAATGCCAACCACGAAAGCCCCAAGCAGCATGCCGAGTAGCGTCCCTACGATATGATCGAGGTACTGGAGGCCACCGGGCAATTTCCATTCACGGAAGGTATAAATGCCCGCGATGGACAAAAAGATGAAACTGATCTGGAGTACAAGAAAGAAAGCCACGTAGCGTGCAACAAAACTGTCAGCGTGAAAATTTCGCATAAAAAAAAGGCCGACCGATTGGTAGAAGAGACTGGCAAGAATGAGGGCCAAATAAAGAGAGACAATGAGTACGACAAGGCGGAGCATCCCATAGAAGAAGCCTGCGCCGAGAATCCAGAAAAAGATCAAGATAAACAACACGTCAATAAAATTCATAGCGTGCTTGCCTTTAGGCACGGAAACCCACATGCTTGATCCGTGGGCTACTGATGCGGTGTGCTGCCATCCCCTTCGCCGATGGAAGGTCGAGCGGGTGGCCTACGCCGCACGCGGATTATAGCATACGGCTACCATATCAGCCGTATTACAATGCTCAATTCTTGCTCCACGCCCCCGAACCGTGCTAGTTATGCTCCCCGCCTACAGCAACTGATGCTGCGAGCTTTGGCCCTTCTTCGGCTTCTTCGGTTTGCCTTTGGCCTTCGGCACGTCCCGCTCGGCCAGCGCTAAGGCTTGCGCCAGGGCGGTTGCAAAGTCCGAGAAGTGCCCACCTATGCCCTAGCGCGGGATAAGACAACACCTTTCAGGGTATGATGGAGGTACCAGCCACCATCAGCATGAAAGGTGTGTGTGATGCAGGAGAGCAGTTTGCCCTTTACGCTTGTGGGATCGGACGAGCCATAGGTGATCGATGTGGGGGCGCTCTATACGGCAGCCGCGACTCTGGTCGATCACCGAAAGGCACGCGGTCGCCGCTCCCCGCTCGCGCTGATTGTGACCGTTGCCGTCCTGGCAAAATTGGCAGGCTACCGTCGTCTCGAAGCGGTCGCCGATTGGGCCAAACTCCGCTGCCACGAGCTGCACGCCCTCTTTGGCACGAAGCGGGCGCGGATGCCACACCACACGACCCGGAGCCGTATTTTGGGCTATGCGGTCGACGTCGTGGCGCTGGAACACATGGTTCAGCAGCGCTTCAGCCCGCCACCAGTAGGCGAGGTGCCGGATCGCGGGAGCATTGCGGTGGCCCTGGATGGCAAAACCATCCGGGGCACCATTCCGCGTGGTCAGTGCCGTTGGATGCATCTGCTGGCGACCGATGCGCCCAACGAGGGCGTGGTGCTGTTCCAAGTTGCCGTGGATACCAAGGAAAACGAGATCGTTGCCGCCCCCGTGCGGTTGCAACACCTCGCCTTGCCGGGTATGCGCATTACCGGCGACACTATGTTTACCCAGCGCGCCTTGAGCATCCAGATCGTGGAAGCTGAAGGCGACTATCTGTGGATGGTCAAAGACAACCAGCCTACCCTGCGGGAGGAGGCGGTGTAACCGCCACGACGGAGGTCGTCGTTATTGGCGCTGGAGCCCATTGGATCTGGAATAGCGCCAGCGAGCACTTCCCACAGGCGACCCAGATTGTGGACTGGTATCACGCCAGCCAGTATGTCTGGAATGCGGCGACCACAAGCTTTGGTGAGGGCAGCGAGCTCCGCACCCCGTGGGCCCACAAACACCTTGATGGGTTGTGGGACGGGCGGGTCAACGAGGTACTGACGGCACTAGAGCCCTTCCGCACCAAGGGCGAGGGGGTGAAGGACGCGATCACCTACGACACGACTCATCAGGCGCGGATGGAGTACCCGGCCTATCGCGCACGGGGACTCCAGATTGGCAGCGGCCCAGTGGAACGTGCCTGCAAACAATAACGGGGGTATCGGCGGCAGGCGGCGCTGCCTGCGGCGGCTGCCGCATGACAACTCATGCCTGCACCCGGGGCAAGGTTTCAGCTTGACAGTTGAGACATGTACCCGTACTACACATGCTTTGCGGCTTTGCGTCAGATCGCTCGACTGTTTCTACAAACCACAGACGGTCAAGTTGGGCTGACCCTTGGCGTAGCGCGATCCGCCATACTCATTCGGTCTCGGCCAAAAACGTGCGTACAGCGCACTCAAAACGGTACGGGCGTTCGTCCATCGGGTTGTGCAACGCACCACGGATTTCCCTATAGCGAGCACCGGGAATGAGGCGGGCGAGACGGCGCGAGTTGGCTGCAGGCACTAGGCTATCGAACTGGCCCGAAACGACGAGCGTGGGCAAGGCAAGCTGTGCCAAACGGTCGCCCGCCTGGGTCGCGAAGAGCGAACGGTAGATCTGGTGCAGCCCTTCAGGTTCAAAGCCCGCCAAATAGGCCGAACGGCGCAGCCACGGGCGCAGCCAACCGTTGCCGTGCTCGTGCGGCACCCGTGCGCCGATAGGCCGGAGGGTGCGCCCGATGAGTTGCGTCAGCCGCAGGAGGCTCCAGCCAAAGGTAGGAATGAGATAAATGCGGGCGTAAAACGGCATCAGGTGGGCGTCAATCGCAGCATCCACCAGGATTAACCGGGCAACCAGTGTGGGGCGGCGGAGTGCAAGTTCAAGGGCGACCACGCCACCCATCGAGTGGCCCATGAGCACGACTTGCGGTAGGTCTAGCGCTGCACAGAAAGCCGCTACTGCATCGGCGAGGCCCGCAATGGTGGCGGCACGCCCGAGAGGCGAAGTGCCGTGGCCGGGGAAATCAAGGGCGAAGCAGCGATGGTCGCGGCCTAAGCCGCGCAACGTGCTCCACCATAACTCTTTGAAGGCACCCCAACCGTGGAGCATGATCACTGGGGGGCCAATTGTGCCAGCCTGTAGGTAGCTGAGGGCAAGCTCGGGGTGGCGACTGGCTAAGACCGGCGCGAGTTCGCTCTTTACAACTGACGGATCATTACGTGGGTGGCGCATCGTTCACGACATCCTTGGGTTCTATAGATCTTCAGCTAATGATTCTGGAAGGTTCGGCGCATCGGCAAGCCGTGCGTAAGCGCTAAAGGAGCGAGGGCGTCTCGCCCTCGTGAACGTAGGGCGGGCGGGACGCCCGCCCTCCCAGATTCTTTAGCTGAAAGTCTATAGCACTGGCGCGTTTTCTGTGAACAAGCACACCTATTGCAAAACCTGGACAAAGTATGTACAATACGAAGGTCTCCCTTGAAGGGTTGCGACCAGTCTACTGCTATCGGGAAAGGCTGAAGGTGATGTCCATCCAGTTGACGTTGTGCCGCTTCTGTACACGCAGCCGCCCGGACTTCCTCCGTGCCGTGGGGAAACTTGCCAACACGTTTCCGAACGATCTCATTGTGCAGGAACTTGATTGTATTGCGGCTTGTGACGAGGTGCCGGCGATTATGGTCGAGACCAATTTTTACCCGCATGTCACGGCCAGTGAGTTGATTGCCCTGGTGTGTCGGCATCTAAACACACCCGAGCCAGTCTGCAAAGCGTCTGATCAATTCTAGCATGCGCGGGGCGAAGGCTTGGCAGCCTTGCCGGAACAGGCATGAGTCAGCCCGCCTCCGGCTGCGGCAAGGCTGAACCCTGAGCTAATACCCCACGGCCTGCTCGGTGGCTTGGGCTTTCCGCACTTCGTCGGCGATGTGGTTGTTCACGTATTGGGCGACCGCCAAGAGTTGCGGTGAGTCCCGCCGCACGCTCCAACGTTCTTCCGGCAACGGTACGTCCACGATCTCCTTGATCTCCCCCGGACGGGCGCTCATCAGGACGACCCGCTGGGCAAGGTAGACTGCCTCCTCGACGTTGTGGGTGACGAACAGCACGGTTTTGCGCTGCTCGTACCAGTAGTGCAGGAGTTCGAGTTGCAATGACTCGCGGGCCGTCCAGTCGAGGGCGCTAAACGGCTCATCACAAAGCACCAACTCTGGCGCGTTCGCCAGCACGCGACAGACGCCGATCTTCTGGCGCATGCCGCCCGACAGTTCGGCGGGATAAGCGTCGGCGTAGAGTTGCAGACCCTGGCGTTCGATCCACTGCGCTGCCTGACGACGCGCCTCGGCTTTCGGTAGCCCTTTACTCTCCAGGGCAAAGGCCACATTCGCCTGGGCCGTCAGCCAAGGGAAGAGCCGAATGTCTTGGTAAATGACTGAGCGCCGCCACGAGGTGTTGCCGGCGATGCGTTCCCCCGCGAAAAAGACCTCGCCATGCTGGTAGGTTTCGATGCCGGCGGCGATTTTGAGCAGCGTGGTTTTGCCGCAACCACTGGGGCCGATGATCGCGGTAAATGTGCCCGGCGCTAACTCCAAGCTCACGTCGCGCAGGGCGACGATGTCGGGCGGATAGGTCTTGTGCAGGTTGCGAACGACAAGTCCGCCTGGCGTGCTGGTGCTCATGCGGCGCTCCTCGCACTTTGCGCTAAGGCCGTCTGTTCGGCAAACACCTCGCGCACTTCTTCAACCAAGCGCGCATATTCGGGGGTGAAGCGCAAGTCGGCGTGCGCCCAACGCTGTTCTGGTAGGTTGATTTCGATGACGTGGGCGACTGTGCCGGGACGCGCCGAGAGCAGAACGACGCGCTGACTGACGTAGACCGCTTCCTCCAGTGCGTGCGTGACGTAGAGAAACGTCTTGCGCGTCGTGTGCCAGAGGCGCAGTAACTCGTCACACACCTGCTCGCGGGTGATCCAGTCCAAGCCGCCAAAAGGCTCGTCCGCCAGCAGAAGTTCTGGCTCGTTGACGATGGCGCGGGCAATCGCTACCCGCTGTTGCATGCCGCCCGACAGTTCGTGTGGGTAGCGGTGCAAGAATTTGCCCAGCCCCAAAAAGGTGAGCCAGTGCGTGGCTCTGGCGGTTGCCACGGCGGGCGCGACCCCGACTGCCAACGGGCCGAAGGTAGTGTTCTTTAATACACTCAACCACGGAAAGAGGTTGGCGTCTTGGAAAATGATGCCCCGCCGGGGGCTTGGCCCTTGGACTGGCTGGCCGCCGACGTGAACGTGGCCGGCGCTGGGCGCTTCGAGGCCGGCTAACAGGCGTAACAGCGTTGTCTTGCCGCAACCGCCCGGCCCCACAATGGCGACGAAACTCCCCGGATCGAGGTGCAGATGCACATGGTTCAACACCAAGCCGCCTGTCTCGCGTCCGGCACCTTTGGGGCGCACCTTGCTCACGCCAAGGAGTTCGACCTCGCTGCCGAGGCTTGGCGGCAGCCCTTGGTTCACCGCTGCGGTCGCTACCATCGCAAAATCCCTTTCTGCCAACCGAGGACGCGGTCGCGCACCTTGAAGATGCCGGAGACCACGACAATGAACAGCGCCCCCAACACCAGCATCGCCGCGTACACTTTGTGATACTCAGACCAGCCCTGCGCCCAGGTGATGTACCAGCCGAGACCAGCCTTCACCCCAAGCATTTCGGCGACGATGAGAATGGCAAAAGCGGTGCCCAGGCTCATGAAGAGGCCGACGAAAACGTTGGGCAGCGCCGCCGGGATGACCACATGGCGCAACAGACGCTTATTGTCGGCACCGAGGGTTTGGGCGGCTTCGAGGAGCGCCTTGGGTACACCGGCGACACCCGACCAGGTGAGCATCATCACCGGGAACCAGGAGGCGAAGGCGATGAGGAAGATACCGGCGGTGAAACTGGAGGGGAAGACGACAATCGCCAGGGGAATCCAGGCGGTGGCGGGGATGGGGCCGATGAGCCTGATCCAGAACATAGACCAGTTGCTCACATGTTTCGACCAACCGAGGGCCAACCCGAAGGCGATCCCGGCAAAACTGCCGAGGGCGTAGCCGATGACGAGCAGGCGCAGCGAATAAGCGATACTGAGCAACAGAGTCGCGCTGTCCTCGATGTAGACGCCAATAATCTTGCTGGCGCTGGGGAAGAACGGCGGCTTGATCCAGGCTAACCGTTCGGCAACTTCCCAGGGAATGAGCGCGGCACCCAAGACGATAAGCACACGGTAGAGCGCCAGCACATGTTCGCGTTGGCCTTTGGCGAGATAGGCAAAGACCCAGCCCACCAGCGTCAGGCCGAGCACCACGAAGGCGGCGGGAGTCAAATAATCGGTGGGCGTCTTGAAGCTGGCGCCCACTTGGGGAATCAGCGTGTGAACG
>CAIRDL010000314.1 GCA_903877345.1 uncultured Oscillochloris sp.
ACCGTGGCTGTCAGGCCAGCGCCCTGGTCAATAAATCGGCTTACACGGCTTAAGGTAAAGCAATTAGAACTGCGTTCGATACCGGGTAAAGGTAACTCAAGAAAAATGCTAGATCCAGTTCAGCACTGTCGAAAGGTCCGACCTTATGCAAAAGAAGCGGAACCTTCGATAATGACAAATCCTCTCTGGGTACGTGCGAAATACATGCTTTCGCTTCTTCAGTTGAAATCATTTGACACCTCGACACAGGATGGTCGCTCTAGGGAACGATATCGTCGCGTACTACTCGCTACGATGACCACCGCGATTACGAAAGCGATTAGCATCCTCACAGGAATAGTCTCGGTTCGCCTGACTATCAATTACCTAGGTACAGAGCGCTTCGGGCTATGGATGACAGTAACGTCACTGATGGCCTTGATCGCCTTTGCAGATCTTGGTATTGGCAATGGTTTGATCAACGCCGTGGCAGATGCTGATGGTCGTGATGACCGCGAGGCTATGCGCCATGCAGTTTCAACTGGTTTTTTTATCCTCCTTGGTGTTGCCACCCTCATTATGGTAGCCTTTGCCCTGATCTATCCGTTCATACCATGGAACCGCGTATTTAATGTCACCTCCTCACAAGCCATTCGTGAGGTAGGGCCGGCAGTGGCGACTTTTATCACCTGCTTCGCTATCAGCATTCCGCTTAGTGTTGTCCAAAAAGTACAGATTGGTTGTCAAGAGAGTTTTGCTAGTAGTTTATGGCAATGTCTCGGCAGCGTTTTAGGACTAGTTGGCGTGCTGGTCGTCATATTTCTCCAAGTTGGTTTGCCCTGGCTTGTACTCGCAGTATTTGGTGGTCAGATAGTTGCCCTGGCGCTAAGTTGGATGGTTGTCTTCGGCAAACAGCATCCCTGGTTACGCCCACATTGGTCGGCAGTGACCCCTGTCTGGATTCGCCGTGTGACTCAGCTTGGCGCGCTCTTCTTTATTCTCCAAGCGGTTGGCGCCGTAGCGTTCGCCTCTGATAACCTCGTGATAGCTCAGACCTTGGGATCACAGCTTGTTACACAGTATGCGGTGCCTGCCCAACTCTTTACGCTTGCGCCTATGATTATGAGTATGTTCCTGGCACCACTTTGGCCTGCTTATGGTGAGTCAGTGGCGCGTGGTGATATGGATTGGGTGAGAAAGACCCTGCTCCGTTCGCTCGCAGCAGCGTTACTCATCTCATTCCCCATCGTTTTGATCCTAGTGAGCTTTGGCCCACAGATTATCCATCTCTGGGTAGGCGATCAGGTTGCTCCTTCGTTTTCACTCTTATTGGGCTTCGGTGCTTGGTCAATTGTTGCAAATGTTGGCGGGGTTGTGGCAATGCTGCTCAATGGAATGACGGTGGTGCGGTTCCAGGTGATTACTGCCGGGATAACGGCAACGGTCGCCATTACCCTAAAGATTGTGCTTGCTCGGCAGATTGGCCTGGAAGGTGTTGTCTGGGCCTCAGTAATTGCTTCGACCTTGTGTACACTAATTCCAACTAGTCTGTACATACCCAGACTCTTGGCTCGGGGCTATAAGGGAGGACTATCCCATGACTAAGCCAGATCACGACAACGCTAAGTTCTACATTGATGAGTACATCAATATTTATGAAGGGAAGGAGGCTGCGCGACGGCTTAATGATCATTCCGACCGGGCCTTCGTTGATCCGCAAACGGGGATCACAAAAGTGGATGCTCTACGCTGGCAAGAGGCGCAACGCTATGAGCGTCGTACCTGGATGGAGCACGGCAAGTACACTCTGAGTGACCGCAACGAGTATCATCTTGCACACTTTGCTAACTATGGCCCATTACGTGGAGCCTCGTTTCAGCGGGGTATTGAACTGGGTTGTGGGCCGTTTACGAACATGCGTCTGATCCTCGATCACTGTCGTGTACAAAACCTTCATCTGCTCGACCCACTGATCTGCGACTACTTGGCCCACCCATCCTGTCGTTATCGTGGCGGCAAGATGGGTGGGTTGACCAATAATAGTAGCCTAGGCCAGATTCCCGCTGCCGTACGATATCCACTTCAGTTCGTCCGGACTATGCTCAACGCCTACCGGATCGGCGGATTTTCCGGTAGGCCGGTGGTCATTGAGCAATCAAAGATCGAGGACTTCCAGACAACCCATCAGTTCGATCTAGTGGTCATGATCAATGTCATCGAACACTGTCAGGACGTGAATGCCATCTTCAACAAGATTCTCCAGATTATCCCTCAAGGCGGGACATTTGTCTTTCATGATGTGCTGTACGATGCATCCGAAGTGAGCCAGACCCTGAGTGTCTCGTATGATGCAGGCCATCCACTGCGGGTCGATCAGGCGCTGGTTCATCGCTTTCTAGAGGATCATTTCGAGCCATCAATGCATGCACAGTACTGGATCGACCAAGAGTTCTGCGGCCATAAGCTACCCAGACAGGAGATCTATTATGTCGGTAAACGGCGCACCAAGGCAAGGTAATTTATAGTCTAAATATCAAGCTAGTGCAAAAGGTGAATTATGCACGTCCTCGTTACAGGTGGGGCTGGCTTTATCGGTTCGCACAGCGTTGCCGCCTTGTTAGCAGATGGGCATACCGTCCGGGTTCTCGACAATTTGCATAGCGGACAAGCTGAGAATGTTCCTCCCGAGGCGGAGTTGATTCTTGCCGACATCACCGATCAGGTCGCAGTTGAGGCGGCCATCCAGGGTTGCGATGCGGCACTCCACCTTGCGGCCCTCGTCAGCGTACCTCAGTCGCTTAAGCAACCCATCGAGACCTTTGGAGTGAACACGACTGGCACGGCCTATCTACTGGAGGCCGCCCGCCGGATGGGTTGCCGCCGAGTGGTTCTCGCGTCAACGTGCGCCGTCTATGGTGACATCCCAGGGATGAAAGCCGAGGTTGCACCGTTGCACCCGTTGGTACCCTATAGCGCCAGCAAACTGATGGCCGAAGAATTGTTACGGTGCTACGCCCGTAGCTATGCTCTACAGACCATCTGCTTACGCTACTTCAACGTCTATGGGCCGCGTCAACGGGCTGACTCACCCTACAGTGGAGTGTTGGCTCGTTGGTGCGCCGCTGTACGGGTAGGCCAGCCGTGCCGGGTCTTTGGCGACGGTGAGCAGACTCGTGACTTTGTCTCCGTCCACGATGTGGCGCGCGCAAACCTTCGCGCTATCACCTCGGCGGCAATCGAGTCTGGTGCGGTCTACAATGTCGCCTCCGGGCAGGCTCTTTCGCTCAACACGATTCTTGCCACCCTGCGTGAACTGGTTGGCCCGCAGATGACGCGGGAATACGCCCCTGCCCGTTCCGGTGATATTCTGCATTCGTGCGGTGACAGTACACGTCTCCAAGCGCTCGGTTGGCACCCCGAGATCGAATTAGCTACCGGTCTGGCTGAATTAGTCGAGATCTGAATTATTATGACAACGATTCATTTAGTCTATCCACACGGATCTCGCATCTCGTGTCCTGATGCGATTGGGCGGAACCTTGCGTCACGTCTACAGTCACGCTACCATGTGCGCCTGTACAATTGGGATGACCCGCGCACCATCAATCCCGGCTCAGATGATGTGCTCCTTGGCCATCCTCATCCCGCACCGTGGACTTGTTTTCGTCGGAGTATGGCCCGTGCTGGATGGCGCAAGGTCATCGTTATGTCGCCGTATCATCACGGTGATCTGGTACAAGTGGCCTTCTTGAACACGATTATTGCACAGGCTGATCGGTATCTTGCAATTACGGGAAACTACTGGTTTACCTCGGTCGGCCAATCGGCCTTTGCCCATTGGCAGCCGAAAATGGTACACCTTGATCTTGCCATTGACCGAGAGGATTTTCCGATGGTGAAAACGGCCTTTAATCCACCCGGGAAAAGGCGTATTGTCTATATCGGCCAGAACAACTGGACGAAAAATACGGGCTACCTCTCGGCCATAGCTCAGGCGCTCCCTGGCGTGGATTTCGCATGGATTGGCTCAGGTAAAACCTCCATCGCAGGGTTTGCCTCCCTCGGCTTCCAAGATTTTCAGCGCGACGAGGCACGTGATCTCGTGGCTACCTACGATGTTATGCTGACCGTAGGCCGGGCCGATGCCAATCCAACGACCATCCTTGAGGCAATGGCATGGGGTCTTATTCCTGTCTGTACACCGCAAAGCGGATACATAGGTTACCCGGGGATTATCAACATACCCCTTGATAATCTCCAAGCCGTCACAAAGCGACTTCGTATGCTTCAGGAGATGTCCGAAGCCACGCTATTGCGGCTCCAGCGAGAAAATTGGGATTTGCTCGACCAGCACTTTACCTGGGATCGTTTCGCTTGGCAGGTCATCAATGCCATTGAATCTCCTTCTCCTGCTGCAAACGTGGGGGCCACGCTTAGGCGTCAGTTACAAATCCAGTGGGCGAGCTTCACCTCACCGTATTCGGTTTTTCGTCCCGGTGGATTGAAGATGGGCTTGGTGGGTGTTCTTTATTACTATAAACGCCGTTGGTTGGAGCGAAGGGCATGCGATCATGAAGTGTAATATTTGCAGTGGTGAAACCCTGCCCTTTCAGCAGGCTATGGTGCGAGAAAAGTATAGTGTCCAATATTTTTGCTGTCCAAATTGTGGTTTTATTCAGACGGAATCTCCTTACTGGTTAGGTGAAGCCTATACTGAGGCTATCAATACAAGCGATGTAGGCTTAGTTGCGAGAAATCTAGAAACAGCACGGGTGACCAAGGCGGTTATTTCGGTATTTTTCAAGAGTGCGGCTAAATTTGTAGATTACGGCGGCGGATACGGTTTGTTTGTTCGTCTTTTACGTGATAGCGGGTTTGATTTTTATCGTTACGACACATTTTGTGCAAATCTCTTCGCCCATGGACTTGATGTTATAGCTTCTGAATTACAAAAATACGAACTTGTCACCGCTTTTGAGGTATTTGAACACCTTGTTGATCCAATGCAAGACATAGCAGCAATCGCAAAGTTTTCGGAAAATATCTTGTTCACAACAAATATTCCTCCCACCCCCCCCCCATCGCTAGAGAATTGGTGGTACTATGGCCTTGATCACGGACAGCATGTAAGTTTGTATAGCCTTACATCCCTGTCGGTGGTGGCAGCACAACTCAATCTGCACCTCTACTCTAATAGGGTGAATCTCCATCTCCTAACCAAGCAGGTGATCCTGTCACCTCTCTTTCGCTTCGTGGTAAGCGGGCCAGGATCTACGTTGCTCAATCTTGTTGTCCGGCGGCGATCTTTGATTGCCGCTGATTATTTTCGTATTAGTGGCCGAAAATTGGAGTAAAGGTGTCACTCCGCATATTCCTTAATGACAACCTCCCTGAGCATCGCGCCCAACGCGGTATAGCGCGCTACTTCGACGCAATTATTGATGCGGCTGTTGCCAGTTTTGGCGCTGAGGCCGTGGTATTTTCTCCTAATGTGCGCGATCATGGAAATGCGACATGTATCCAGGCTCCCCGATTCCCAGGTAGTAATTTTTTACGCTTTCATGATAGACTGGCTTCCTTCATAGCGTCACGCCAAAACATCAACGTAATCCATAGTGCGTATTACGGGAGATTTCGATCTGTAAAGCCGACCATTATCACGGTGTATGATATGATTCTTGAACTGTTGCCACAATACTTCCAAAAGTTTGACATTAGCAATCCTTGGTTTCTTGCAGAGAAGCGCCGCTGCATGGAGCAAGCAGATGTCCTTATTGCCATAAGTGAAAGTACAGCGCACGATATTATCACATGCTATCCGCATATTAGTCCAGCGAAGATCATAACCATTCATCTTGGCGTCAACGAAGCTTTCCTTACACGCACAAATCGCCCGGTCAGCACTGAGAAACCCTTCTTCTTGTATGTAGGCAATCGCTTTTTGCCCTACAAAAACTTTACACGACTGCTTATCGCCTTTGGCAGATCAGGTTTAGCCCAAGAATTCAATCTACGCATTATCTCGCCAAAAGGAAATAGTCTAAGCGCAGATGAGCGGCAGCAGATTGATCAGTATCATGTACAGGAGAGCCTTCATATTGTAGAAGATGCGAGCGAGGAGCTTTTGCGTACGTGTTATGCCACAACCTATGCGCTTATTTACCCGTCTGAGTACGAGGGTTTTGGCTTGCCTATTCTTGAGGCTATGGCAAGCGGCACGTTGGTGGCGACATCAAATGTTTCATCTATGCCTGAAGTAGGTGGCGACGTTGCATATTACTTTGATCCGTACAGTATCGAATCTATGGTAGACACGTTACTTCGTATCACGTCACTTCCTACAGATGAGCGTGCGGAACGAGTTGCGAAAGGTGTTGCTCGCGCACGGGCCTTCACCTGGAATCTGTGTCAGCAAAAAACTATCGAAATCTATCGGAGAATGGAGCAAGCATAGTATGCCCCACCTCTCCCTTAGCGATCTGCCCGCCCCCCCGCCCGACCGAGTCGGTTGGCCCTGGACGGAGGACTCGCCCCCGCTCCCCGCCCTTGCCCCCGACGGGCGGCCATGGCCACGCATCAGCATCGTTACCCCCTCGTATAACCAAGGCGCGTACCTTGAGGAAACCCTGCGCTCGGTGCTGCTCCAAGGCTACCCCAACCTGGAGTACCTGGTGGTTGACGGCGGTTCGACCGACGCGAGCGTGGCGGTTATCCAGAAGTACGCCTCGTGGCTCGACTACTGGGTGAGCGAGAAAGACCACGGTCAGGCCGAGGCAATCAATAAGGGCTTTACCCGCACCACCGGCGATCTGATCGGCTGGCTCAACAGCGACGACTATTTGGTGTCTGGCGCGCTGGAGCGTCTGGCCTTGGCCCACCTCGCGCATCCTGGAGCCCTGCTGCTGGGCGATGTCGAGCTTTTTACTCAAGACGGAAGCTTCGCCCAGGTCTTCCAACAGCGCGGTATCACCTTTGAGCATATGGTTCAGGTGTGGCGGATGGGCTTCACCTGGAGCCAACCCGGCACCTACGTTCCTCAGGCGACCTACCGGCAGGTTGGTGGGCTGGACGAAGGGCTGCGCTTTGTCTTCGACCGCGACTGGATGTGTCGGCTGCTTCAAGTCGCCCCGGTTCATTACCTGGGAGTGGTGGTGGCGCGCTTCCGTATGCACGCGACGTCGAAGACCGTGGCCGAGGCCCCCGCCTGGCTGCCCGAACAAGTGGCGGTGACTGAACGCTACTGGGCGAAGATCCCCGGCATGGATCGCCAACTCGCCCGCGCCGAGCTGGAGGTCTGGTACGGTGCGTTGCCGCACCTGAGCGTTATGCGCCACAAGATGAATCGCCGCCAGGGTCTGCGGCACCTTGGGCGGGCCATCGCCTACAGTTGGCGCATTATCGCCTCGGTACGCTTCCTGATACTCTGTGCCGTCGTGGTCACGCCGACCCCTGTGCTACGATTTGTTCGCCGCTTTGTGCGGATCTAGCGCCGCGCAACGCCGACAATTGAAACCTGCCCCATGCTCTTTGCGGCTTTGCGTGAGATTGCTGAACGGTAAAGCTCGTTTAAAACATGCCTGAGAGGTGATGCGTGATCTCTCTCCTCAGCGACTACCCGCGCTACGTCTGGCAACTCCTGCTAGGGTCTGACTGGGAACCGGGAGCGATGCCTCGCTGCGCTTCTGAGAAACATCGCGCTTGTCACGCTGAGCGCAGCGAAGCGTCCCGGTGGTCGTGCGGATACAATGCCGAGACCCCTCGCTGCGCTCGGGGTGACAGGCGAGGACGTTTCTCCCGGCGCCACTGGCCGCCGGGCCATTTGGTACTCAGCATGACATGCGCCACAGCGTTCCTTTTGCGGTAGTGCCGTTTTTGGTAGGGCTGGCGGTGCCAAGATTGTGTAGACGATCATTACGAGAGCACACAGAGAACACGAAAGAAGCGCAGGGGGGGTGAGGGATGGCGCAGCAACAGGACTTTGCATCAGCCCTGCTATCGAGTTGCAGTCAGCTTTGTGATCCGTCATTCACGGCGTATACTGTAGGGAGCGTCTGCTTTGTCACCCAACCGGTGTACGGTAGCCCAATGGCTCGAGGTTTCTGAGACGTGAGCCATGCGCTGTTCGTTCATCCGCTCCCTGGAGGACGACTATGGACGTCCCGCTTCCATCCAACGCCGAACTTGCGACCGAGGTGCAGCGCTTACGCACGCGCGTTGCCGAACTCGAAGCCGCCCTCGCCACCAAGATGGGCGAGACCGCCCCGACACTTACAGCGCTACCCTATGACACGACTCTGGCACTCATCCAGTTCGACGCGCTCATTGATACGTTGCCGGTGGGTATTGGTTTTCTCGATCCTGAGTTGCGCTATGTGCGCGTCAATCCTGCCCTCGCCACGCTGAATGGGCTCACGCCGACCGAGCATCTTGGCCACACCCTGGGTGATTTGTTCCCTAAACTAGCCGCCCAAATTGAGCCAACCCTCCGGCAGATTCTTGCCACTGGCGAAGCGGTGCGTGACCTAGAACTGCGCGCCCGCTTCGCGCCTGGTGTGGGCCTCCCGCACGACTGGCTTGTGAACGCCTATCCAGTGCGTGGGCCTGACAACACCGTCATCGGCGTTGGGGTCGCGATCACCGATGCCACCCCGCTCAAGCAAAGCTATGCCAGCCTGCAAGCCGCCTACGCCCAGGCTGAGGCGAGCACCCGCTTGGCGACCGAGCACGTCGCCCGTATCGAGAGCCTGCTCGCGCACGCGCCAATCGGCATTGCCCTGTTGGACACCGAGTTGCGCTACCAACACATCAATGCCCACATGGCGACCATCAACAAGCGCACACCCGCCGACCATTTGGGACGAACTATCCGCGAGGTGATTCCCGGCATTGCGTCTGATCTGGAGGCGCGCTTCGGGCAGGTGTTGGCGACCGGCGAACCACTGCTCAACCTGGAAACTATGTATGCTTATCCAAGTGAGCCCACGGTGTCGTATAGCTGGCAGATGAGCTACTTCCCCGTGCGAGATCCTGCGGGTGTGCTCGTTGGTGTGGGCGCAGTGATGCTCGACATCACTGCGCGGCACCAGGCCGAGCAGGCGTTCTCCGCTGAACACCAACAACTGACGGCCATCGTGAACACCTTGCACGAGGGCGTGATCGCGGTTCTCCCAGACAGTACCATCGTCCTCATTAACCCTGCAGCCCTGCACATGTGCGATCTCGACCTCGCCGATCCCCCGATGAGGTTGGCAGAATTAGGACAGACGCCGCAACGACTGTGTGACAATACCTGTCAGACGCTTGCACCGGAGGAATGGCCGTTGCAACGGGTGCTGCGCGGTGAGCGTTTTGTCGGCCTAGAGCTGTGCGTGCGCTCCATTAGGGATGACCAGGTGCGCTGGCTCGTCTTCAATGGCACCCCAGTCTACGCTGAGGACGGTACGCTGACCCTGGGCGTGGTCACTATTCAGGACATCACCGCACGTAAGGCCGACGAGGTAGCACTACACGCCGCCCAGGCCCAAGCCGCAGCTAGCGCCCAAGCTGCAGTAGCCCACGCGGCTCGTCTCGATAGCCTGCTCACCCACGCGCCAGTCGGGATTTCGCTGTTGGACACCACCTTGCGTTTCCAACAGATCAACCCCGCCTTAGCGAAGATCAATGGGTTCCCGCCAGAAGCCCATATCGGGCGCTTGCTTCGTGAAATGCTGCCGCTGCTTGGGGCCGAGATTGAGGCGATCTACCACCACGTTTTGGCGACCGGGGAGCCGCTGTTTGACATCGAGACGGTTGGCGAAACCCCTGCGGCTCCCGGTGTGCGCCGTGTCTGGCAGTCCAGTTATTTTCCTGTGCGGGATAACGCAGGCACGCTCATCGGCGCTGGCGGCGTAGTCACCGACATTACCGAACGCCTACAGGCCAACCAAGTGCTTCGCGACACCGAGCGTAAGCTGGGGACCCTCTTCGCGTTGCTCCCGGTTGGCATTTCCATCTTCACCGCCGAGGACGAACTGGTCTATGTGAACCCGACGTTGGAGCAGATTCTGCGGATGGATCACGCTGGCCTGTTTGCGGGGGCGCACCTCGCCCGCCCGTACATACGACCGGATCGAACCCCTAGGCCGTTGGAAGATCTGGTGCGCCATCGCGTGTTCCGTGAGCATACGGCGATCATGAATCAGATCAATGGCTTCCTCACCGAAGCGGGCGAAGAGGTCTGGGTCAACGTCAGCGGGGTGCCGGTAGACTTTCCCGACTGGCAAGTCGTCATTGTCACGAGCGACATCACGCAGCGCAAGCAGGCCGAGGACGCGCTACGGGCGAGTGAGGCTCGTTATCGCACTCTTTTCGAGACGATGGCTCAGGGCGTCATCGTCTATGATGCCACCGGGTGTGCCATGATCGCCAACCCGGCTGCCGAGCGCATCCTAGGGCTCAGCCGAGCGGAGATCATCGGCCACGGGGTGCTCAGCCTTGGCGCATCAATCATGCGCCAAGACGGCACGCCGGTTGCGGCCAATCTGGATCTGGCCCTTACCCTTACGGTGCTTCAGACCGGGCACGAGGTGCGCGACGTCGTAATCGGTGTAACTATGCCCGGTGCAGCGCAGCGCTGGCTACGCATCCAGGCGGTGCCGCAGATGCCCCCCGGCATGACCGCGCCGACCCACGTCTACGCCATTTTCGAGGACATCACTGCACAGTGGCAGGCCCAACGCACCCTGGAGCATGAGCGTCAACAGCTCAACGCCATTGTGCAGACAATGTACGAGGGGGTCATCGCCTTCCATCCCGACGGCACCATCGCCATCATCAACACGGCTGGTATGCACCTCTGTGGCCTAGACAACCGCATGACTCCACCCACGACGTTGGGTGAGATATATCAGGCGATGACGTTGTGGGCCTACAACGAGGACGGTCAAAGGTTGCTCCTGGATGACTGGCCGGTGCAGCGGGTGCGGCGTGGCGAACAGGTCATGGGCGTCGAGTTATGCCTGCATGCACCTGTGGCAAACGCCCCAGAGTACTGGCTCACGTTTAGCGGCACCCCCGTCTATGATGAACAGGGAACGCTTATCTTGGGGGTGATCACGTACCAGGACATCACCCAGCGCAAGCAGGCCGAGGCCGCGCTACGGGCGCGCAGTGCGGCCCTCAGCCGCGCCAACGCCGAGCTATCCCGCGCTCTCAAGCTGAAAGATGAGTTCTTGGCGATGATGAGCCATGAACTACGCACCCCACTCACGGCCATCCTGGGCATCAGTGAAGCGATGGTGGGGGCAGATCTCTACGGGCCGCTCAATGAGCAGCAGCGAGGCGGTCTGACAACGGTCATCCAGAGTGGGCGCCACCTGCTGGCCTTGGTCGCCGACATCCTCGACTTGGCCCATCTTGAGTCCGGGACGGCGACCCTCCAGCAAGAACTGGTGGATGTGGAGATGCTCTGCCTGACGACCCTGGAGTTTGTCCAGACCGCCGCGCAGGCGAAACACCTGCAACTGCTTCGCACAATGGCGCATGGAATCAGAGGAGTGCGCGCCGACATGCGCCGCCTGACCCAGATTTTGGTCAATTTGCTCGATAACGCGGTCAAGTTCACCCCAGAGGGCGGGACGGTGGGGCTAGAAGTCACGACCGACCACGCGCAGGAGCACATGCGGTTTGTGGTTTGGGACACGGGCATCGGCATTGCTCAAGGCGACTATGGGCGACTCTTTGAACCCTTCACCCAAGGCGATGGGCGATTGATGCGCCAATACGGGGGCATTGGGTTGGGCCTGAGCCTCGTGCGGCGGCTGGTGGAGTTGCATGGCGGCAGTATTAGTCTGGAGAGCACTCTGGGCCAAGGCAGCCGTTTCACGGTTAGCTTACCTTGGACCGATAGCGACAACGTGATAGCGCGGGCGCTACCGGGGCCACTGATCCAGCCCCCCGTCTGGATCCAGTCTTTGCGGGTCGTGATCGCCGACGACCACGAACCCACGCTGACGCTCTACCGCGATCTACTCAGCCAACAGGGCTGTGAGGTAGTGCTGGCGCGCACTGGCGTGGAGGCGGTAGCTCAAGTTCGGGCGACTCGGCCCAACGTGGTCGTGCTCGACATCCAGATGCCGGAGTTGGACGGGCTAACGGCGCTGCGCCAGATCCGGGCCGACCCGGAGGTCGGGGCCACGCCCATCATCGCACTGACCGCGCTCGCTATGCCGGGCGACCGCGAGCGTTGCCTAGAGGCGGGGGCCACTGCCTATTTCACGAAGCCAGTGAGTCTGCAAACCCTGATGACGATCATCGCCGAGGTGTTGTCACCGTCGCCCGAGGATCCGGCTGATGCTCAGCGAAGGGACTCCGACAGCTCTAGCTAAAGTCGGACGCCGCTGCCTGACGCTACCAGTGCGCTTTGAGCAAGTCGCATACGCATGATGGTCAAAGCGCGTTGGTATGTCATGTTCGGCCATCTGCCCCCCCGGATCAAATGGCGTCACCGCAGGGTAAACTCGACCAAGCGGGTGCCCTGCGGCATCTGGAGGCGGGTAACCCCGTCGGGGCCAGCGCCGATTAAGCCCATCCCTGCCACCATCTGCTCGCCCCGCTCGTGTGCCATACGCTGAATCACGCGCCCGATGAGGGCTAGGTCGTCAACCACCCTGGCCGTCGCACACACGAACTCGCCACGCAGGCGCAGTGCCACCGGTGCCCCACCGATGAAATTCTTGCTCCAACTGGTGTTGGAAAAAGTGTAAAGCTTGCCGCCCACATCGTGGTAGACCACGACGACATGGTAGCGCGTGCCACTCTTGCGGCCCTCGAAGATCAGAATCAAGGCACTGCTACTCACGATGCCATGGAGCGGCGAACGCAGGACGAACTTCAGGGTTGGGTTGAGGATGGGGTAGACCCATACGGGCATAGGTGACTGCAAGGGCGCGTCGGTCATGATGGGCAGTGGTTCCACGGGAAGTTCCCTCCTTCGCTCAGAAACGTTTATGCTAACGCCCAGCCGTACCTGCACATCGAGCGTCGCCTCGTAGTCCGCCGTTTTGAAGTTGCGTCTCATACCGACCAGTGTAGCAATGACTTGCCAGGTTTAGGCTACTCTCCGATAGGCTGTTAGCCAACCAAGTGCTGCACCCGTTCGCGTAATCGTGCGCTACTGCCGCGCAAGCCGAAGGCAAACTGTTCAGGCAGCGAAGCTCCGAAGTAGCGCATGTGCTGGAGCCGCAGGTAGGCTCCCCAGGCAATCGTCCCGCGTTCGATCTGAAGTTGCCGTGCGCTTGCCGCGTCGGGGCGCAGCGCCGTCGCCTTGAGACGCTGTGCAAGGGCGTGCGGGTGCGCCCCGGCAATGCCGGTCGCCGAGGCGTGCAGCACGCCCTCGCCTAGTCGCGCCGCTGCGGCGATGTTGTCCAGACGCACCCTTTCAGGCACAATCTGTCCCGCGAGATCCATATTGTGCTTGCAAGGGTTCGGCACCGAAAGCGTGACAATATGACTGGTGGTGGGAAAAAGTGAATAAGCCGTGCCGTTGCAGGCTCCGCCCGCCAAGGTGTGTTGCGGCACAATCTGCAGTTCGTCGCTCAGGCGGAGCAACAGGCTTTCGGCGAGATTCGGCGTGGCAGGAAACTCATAGCCATACACACAGTCAATATCATTCACTTTGAGCATGACCCCGCCATCAGGTTGTGGCAAGGGTAAGTCAAAGGTGCGATAGAGCGGATGCACCGCGTTCCGATCCAGGGCTGCGCCATCGCGGAGCGCCAGCACCCATTGTTCATCGGTCTGGCGCATTGCCCGTAAGTCGCGGGCGATCAATTCGGTGGCCGTCTCGCGCTGCCCCTGATAGGCAAGCGGAATCGTCTCCATCGATTCGAGCACCACGATCAGACTGCGCTCGTCAATTGGCCCGAAAGGTGTGCGTCGGCGCTGAGCAATTGCGGTGGCCGAGACCTCGAAAATCTCTTCTAGGAAGGTGAATACGAACGTCACATCAAGTTCACGATAGGTTGTGGGGTTCCGGGCCACCTGTTCGAGCAGCGCAAGCATCACCGCTGTGACAATTGTGTTATCCGCCGAGTGCATCAGCAGGTGTTCACCCTCAACCGCGAAGTCGGTTACATCCCAGAGCGCGTGGCAATTCGCCGGAATTGGGCTGGGTGTCTCGACTTGCACATACGGCTTGCCGGCGAGATGCAGCGCGACCAGCTTACCTTTGGTCAAAAAGTGGCCTTCAGGGTGAAAAATCCGCAACGGGATTGGCGCCACCTCGGTAAGCCGCTTGATACGGTCAAGGCCGAGACTGCCCAAAGCAACGCCGCCGCCGCGCCCGTCAAGCACCAGCGCTGGATGGTCAAGATGCGAATCAAACAGCACCGGCACCCGGGGTTGGCCGCGCCGAAAGTTGACGTACAGCGCGTAGGCATCGCTGACGTAGGTGCCTTCAGCCGGGTTGCCGAGGCCCTGTGGGCGAATGTTTAGTTCCGCCAAGAACTGAAGCACCTGCCGCAACGAAGCCCGGTGGAGATAGGGTGCCTGCGGAATGGCCCCCAACGTCTGCGCGTATGCCAGAATCCGCTCAAGCATCAAAGCCTCATCTTTCCGCCGTGTGGTCATGCT